>JAZSHB010000071.1:0-10702 GCA_045533015.1 Faecousia sp. | reverse complement strand
AGTCCATTGGGGCGAATACCTTTGCCTTTTTTACCCGGAATCCCCGGGGCAGTCAGGCCAAAAAGGAAGACCCTGTGGACTGTGAGCAGGCGGTAAAGGCGTTGAAGGATGCATCCTTTGGCCCTCTGGTTGCCCACGGTGCTTATACCATGAACCTTTGTACCGCTGATCCGGGAGCAAGAGCCTTTGCCGCGCAGGTGCTCTGCGATGATTTGCGGCGTATGGCGGCTCTTCCCGGCAACTATTATAATTTCCATCCCGGTAGCCATGTGGGGCAGGGGACGGATACCGGCATTGCCCAGATTTGTGATGCCTTGAAGCAAGCGCTTGCGCCGGGATACCCTGTTACAGTTCTGTTGGAGACTATGGCAGGCAAGGGCAGCGAGATCGGCGGGCGCTTTGAGGAGCTGAAGGCGATCATAGACGGCGTAGGCAGCGATAATGTTGGGGTGTGCCTGGACACCTGCCACATTCACGACGGTGGATATGATATTGTCAATAACTTAGACGGCGTTTTGGCAGAATTTGATCGAATCGTGGGTCTGGATAAGCTCAAGGCACTGCACCTGAACGATTCCAAAAACGGTTTCGGCAGCCATAAGGACCGCCATGCTTGTCTGGGTGAGGGTAGTCTCGGGATCGAAACCTTCCGGGCGGTGGTGAACCATCCGGTACTGAAAAAGCTCCCCATGGTATTGGAAACGCCGAACGAGCTTCCTGGCTATGCCCGGGAAATCGCCCTGCTTCGGCAGCTTGAAAATTGATCTGCAGATATCTGAAAGAGAGAAGGTGATGATATGACAGGCTTTGCAGATGCGCTTTTGAATGCAGATGCTGCGTACAGTAATGTTTATCTGGCGGTGCTGCGCTGGTGCGCGCCTATCCTTGTGGCGGTATTGCTTTTTCGCTGCATCAAGCCGCTGCTTTCCTTCCGAAGAGAGCCGGAGATCTGGGCGTGGCTGTGTCTTTCTGACGGCAAAAAGCTGCCCATTACGCACTGGGAGAATGTCATTGGCAGAAGCAAGCGCAGTGATATCATCATCGATTTTCCCACTGTGTCCAGAAGCCACTGTGTACTGACCCGATATGATGACGGAAGCTGGACGATCGCAGACGCGGATTCCAAGGACGGAATTTTTGTAAACGGAAAACGGGTGCGGATCCGTGCACTGCAGCCTGATGATGTGATCTGCATCGGCGGCGTGGAAATGACCCTCCAGCCGATCTCACACCGGCAGGAGCTGAAGCTTGCAAAGCTGCGGACAAAGGCGTCCTCCGTGCTTAGCAGTATTGCAAATGTGCTCCTGCTGTCCGTTTTTCAGCTCTTATGCGCGGTAGCATTTCTGATAGGCTGTGGCAGTGAAAATGCCCAGGATATCCTGCTGGGTTTCGGCGGCATCATGCTCTGTCAATGGCTGCTTTTGCTGTTTTATGTCTGCATCCGCAGGACCTCCTTCGAGGTGGAGACTATTGCGTTTTTTCTGTGTACCATGGGAATGGCTGTGATCGCTACCGTAGCTCCCTATGAGGCAACGAAGCAGCTGGCTGCTATGGTTCTGGGGCTTGTGGCATTTTTGGGTATTGGATGGTCTTTGCGGGATCTGGAACGGGCAAAGAAGATCCGTTATATAGCGGCTGTGGCAGGCATAGCGTTTCTTGCTGTTACGCTGCTGTTTGGTAAGGAGTACCACGGCGCGAAGAACTGGCTGGTTATCGGACCCCTGTCGCTGCAGCCGTCGGAGCTGAGCAAGGTTTGCTTTGTGTATGTTGGTGCCTCTGCCATGGAGCGTATCATGACCAAGCGCAACCTGTTCATGTTTATTGCGTATTCTGTTGTGATCTGCGGTTGTCTCGCCCTTATGAATGACTTTGGAACAGCGCTGATCTTCTTTTGTGCGTTTCTTGTTATTGCATATATGCGCTCCGGCAGCGTGGGGACCATTGCACTGGCGTGTACAGCGCTGGGCTTTGCAGGTGTTGTGGCGTTGAAGATCGCGCCCCACGCACTTCAGCGCTTTTCCAGCTGGCGGCATATTTGGGAGGACCCACTGGGCACCGGCTACCAGCAAACACGCGCCCTCATGTGTCTTGCTTCCGGTGGGCTTATGGGGCTTGGACCGGGCAAGGGTCTTATGAAAAATGTGTTTGCCGCTGCATCAGATATGGTCGTTGCTACTGTTGCTGAGGAGTGGGGACTGCTGATGCTCGTAATGATCGTTCTGGCAATCTGCGCACTGGCTGTATTTTGTGTCAGAAGTGCGGTGCTTGGACGCAGCAGCTTTTATACCATTGGTGCGTGTACAGCAGCCGCGATCATGATCATTCAGGTGATATTAAACGCTTTGGGTACATTGGATGTTGTGCCCCTGACAGGCGTTACATTCCCGTTCCTTTCCAACGGTGGTTCCAGTATGATCTGCGCTTGGGGCTTGCTTGCGTTTATCAAGGCTGCAGACACCCGTCAGAACGCCAGCTTTGCCGTGCGTCTGACAAAGAACGGAGGCGAAGCGGATGAATAGAGTAGCACGGCGTGGCGGTATCACAGTTCTGCTGGTGCTGCTGCTTTTAGGTGGCTTTGTTTTCTTCTTGTGTGAATATCTGGCAGAGGCGGAGGATTGGGTGCTGTTTACCGGTTCGCCGCATGTGTACAACGGTTTGAATATAGACTGTGGAACAGTTACAGACCGGGACGGTACGCTCCTTTTGGACATGGATGGTGGGCGGACCTACACCACCGATACGGCGCTGAGACTGTCCACGATCCATTGGATCGGCGACCGCTACGGAAGCATCAGCGCGCCGGCATTGACGAGTTATGCCTCCAAGATCGCGGGATATGATCTTGTTAACGGTGTGTATAATTACGGCGACAGCAACGGAACGGTTACGCTGACATTTTCTGCTCAGGTGCAGAAGGCGGCTCTGGAGGCAATGGGAACTTATAAGGGAACGGTAGCGGTTTACAATTACAAGACCGGTCAGCTGCTGTGTGCGGTGACAACACCGACCTACGACCCGGATGCAGTACCCGATCTGCAAGCAGACACCGATGGGGCGTATGAGGGTATGTATGTCAACCGGTTTACCCAGTCCACCTATATTCCCGGCTCGATCTTTAAGATCGTTACTCTTGCGGCTGCGCTGGAGACGATCCCGGATATAACAGAACAAAGCTTCTCCTGTTCCGGCAGCTACACCATTGGTGCGGATACCATCACTTGTGATGGGGAGATCCACGGAAAACAGACGCTGAAAAAGGCGTTTCGCAATTCCTGCAACTGTGCGTTTGCCCAGGTCGCTCAGCAGCTGGGTGGGGAGACGCTGGAACGGTATGCCCAGCAGTTTGGTGTGGTTGAGAGTATTTTCTTTGACGGTATTACCACAGCACAGGGAAAGTTTGAGGCTGCTGACACAGCCCAGGTCAATATGGCGTGGAGTGCCATTGGTCAGTATAATGACCAGGTCAATCCCTGCACCTTTTTGAATTTTATCGGTGCGGTTGCAAATGGGGGAAAGGGCGTGCTGCCGTATATGGTCCAGCAGATCACGGTAGGGCAGACCCAGACCTACAGCGCCAAGACGCAGGAATGCGACCGAATCATGTCAGTGGAAACGGCGAAGACCCTTTTGGAGTATATGGCATACAATGTGGAGGATAAATACGGCAGTGAGAATTTTCCGTCGATGACAGTTTGTGCTAAGACAGGCACGGCAGAAGTAGGTGGAGAGCGCAAGCCCAACGCTATGCTTGCCGGTTTTGTGACGGATGAACAGTATCCACTTGCTTTTATTGTCTGTGTTGAGGATGCCGGCTATGGCAAAACTGTCTGCATTCCAATTGCCTCCAAAGTCCTTGCGGCGTGCAGGGAGACTCTGGATAATTAACGCTATTGTATGGTATGTACAAAATTTTTATAATAATATTTTATAATTTTGTATTTTCTACGGTTGACAAATGTGCGTCTGTGAGATACAATGTAGTCAATTTCACGGAAACAGATAAAACTGCTTCTGGGTAAATGTTCGAAATTGAAAGGGAGTTCACATTATGAAAAAAGTTCTCGCACTTGTTATGGCTGCACTGATGGTAGCAGCAATGTTTGCCGGCTGCGGCGGCAATACGGCAAATGATGGTACTGACGGCACGAACGGTACCGGTACTTCTGATGCCGCCGCGATCAAGATCGGCATGAGTGGTCCTCTGACTGGCGGCGCTGCAGTCTACGGTACAGCAGTCCAGGCTGGCATGGAGATCGCTGTTGAAGAGATCAATGCCCTGGGTGGTGTTCAGTTTGAACTGAACTGCCAGGATGATGAGCACGACACAGAGAAGGCAGCAAATGCCTACAATAACCTCATGGACTGGGGAATGCAGATCATGGCCGGTGCAGTTACAACTGCTCCTTCCAAGGTCGTTGCTGCTGAGTGTGCAGCCGATGGCGTATTTATGCTGACGCCCTCCGCTTCCGGTGATGAAGTTATTGAGTACGGCGACAATATTTTCCAGATCTGCTTCAAGGACAGCAACCAGGGTACTGCTTCTGCTGAATACATGTATGAGCATGAGCTTGGCACTACATATGGTGTTATCTACGATTCCTCTGATGCATACTCCACCGGTATCTATGAGAAGTTTAAGGCACAGGCTGAGACCTACGGCATGAATATTGCCTGCACGGCAGCATTCACTGCAGATAATAAGTCCGATTTGTCCACGCAGGTAACTGCTTGTAAGGAAGCTGGCTGCGATGTGGTTTTCCTGCCCTTCTATGCAGCAGAGGCTGTTCAGGTCCTGACCTATGCTGATACGATCGGCTATGAGCCCGTGTTCTTTGGCTGTGACGGTTTGGACGGCATTCTGACCCAGGAAGGCTTTGATCCTGCGCTGGCAGAGGGCGTTATGCTGTTGACTCCCTTCTCCGCAGACTCTGAAGATGCACAGACACAGACCTTTGTTTCCAAGTTCAAGGACAAGACCGGCATTACTCCCAACCAGTTTGCAGCAGATGCTTATGATGTCATTTATGCATTGTATCAGGCATGTACTGCCGGCAATGTCACTGCCGACATGAGCGCTGAGGAGATCAGCGAGATCCTGGTTGATCAGTTCACCACGATGACCTTCGAGGGTCTGACCGGTGATGGTATGACTTGGGATGAGACCGGCGCTGTTTCCAAGAGCCCCATGGCTGTTGTGATCGAAAACGGCGTTTACATCGGTATGGAATGATCCTGTAATAATTTTAGTCTGACCCGCGGCTGGACAGGGGAATCCCCCTGTCCGGCTTGCGCGTAATATCGGATTTGCTGCGGTCTATGAGAGAGACTGGATGACCGGCCTTTGTCATAGGCTGTTGTGAAAGAGAGGAAACAGTTTTGAGTATCATTCAGTATTTGATCAACGGAATCAGTATCGGTGCAGTGTACGCGATCATTGCGCTGGGCTATACCATGGTGTACGGTATTGCCAAGATGCTGAACTTTGCCCATGGTGATGTCATCATGGTGGGCGCGTACATATCCTTTTGTGTTACAAGCTATCTGGGTATGCCTGCGATCGTCAGCGTTCTTGCTGCTATGGTCGTGTGTACATTGCTCGGTATGCTCATCGAGGGATTGGCATATAAGCCGTTGCGGGGCGTCCCCAGTCTGGCGGTGCTGATCACTGCCATCGGTGTCAGCTATTTCCTGCAAAATGCAGCGCAGCTGATATGGGGCTCTGCACCCAAGATCTACCCCAGTATTGTCACCATGGAGCCGATCCAGCTTTTTGACGGTCAGCTTATCATTACCGGTCAGGTGATCATAACCGTAGTCCTGTCTGCAGTGATCATGGTCGGTTTGACGCTGTTTACCGGTAAAACGAAGACCGGTAAAGCGATGCGTGCAGTATCGGAAGACCGTGACGCTGCCCAGCTTATGGGCATCAATGTTAACCGGACGATTTCCACCACATTTGCAATTGGCTCTGCTCTGGCAGCGATTGCAGGTGTTCTGCTGTGCTCTACTGTTCCTACTCTGCAGCCTACAACCGGCTCTATGCCTGGCATCCGTGCGTTTACTGCCGCCGTATTTGGCGGAATTGGATCCATTCCCGGAGCAATGCTTGGCGGCTTGCTGCTGGGTATTATCGAAACCTTCAGTAAGGCATACCTGGCAACAGAGTTCAGTGATGCGATCGTGTTTCTGGTCCTGATTCTTGTGCTGCTTGTAAAGCCTGCGGGTCTTTTGGGCAAGCAGGTCCAGGAGAAAGTATGAGGTGGACCGTATGAACAAGAAGAAATTTCTGAAAAACAACGGTATGAATCTGCTGACATACGCAGTGGTGATCATAGCGTTTGTTGTCATGCAAAGCCTGAACAATGCCGGGCAATTGACCAGATCCGTACAAGGATACTTGGTTCCGATCTGTGTATACATCGTTCTTGCGGTTTCTCTGAACCTGGTGGTTGGTATATCCGGAGAACTAAGCTTGGGTCACGCAGGCTTTATGGGTGTTGGTGCTTTTACAGGTGTTGTGGTGGCGGCATGCCTTAAGGGTGTCGTAGCAAACGATATCCTACGGTTGCTGCTTGCTATGGTTGGTGGCGGCATTGCAGCCGGTGTTGCAGGTGTGCTGGTCGGTATCCCTGTTTTGCGCCTGCGGGGCGATTATTTGGCGATCGTGACGCTGGCTTTTGGTGAGATACTGAAAAACATCATCGGCAATTTGTATCTGGGCAAGGATTCCGAGGGACTTCATTTTGCCCTGAAGGCTGAAAACCTAAAGCTTTTGGAGGATGGCGAGAAGATCCTGAAGGGTCCAATGGGTGCTGCCAGTGAAAAGCTCGCTACCTTCGGCGTTGGTTTTGGATTGATCCTGTTCACCTTATTCATCGTGCTGAACATGATCAATTCCAAGGAAGGCCGTGCGATCAAGGCGATCAGAGATAACCGGATTGCGGCAGAGTCTGTTGGTATCAATGTGACAGCTTTCAAAATGAAGGCGTTTGTTACGGCTGCTTTTCTGGCAGGCATGGCCGGTGCGCTGTACGGCTTGAATTATTCTACAGTGACTGCCTCCAAGTTTGATTTCAATACTTCCATCGATATTTTGGTGTTTGTGGTTCTTGGCGGTATGGGCAATATTTTTGGCTCTGTTATTTCTGCAGCGCTTTTGTATGTCCTGCCGGAGGCTATGCGCGGCTTGTACGATTACCGCATGATCCTGTACGCCGTTGTGTTGATTGTAGTCATGCTGCTGACCTGGTCGCCCAAGGTCAAGCAATTTGTGCAAATCATAGGCGATTGGCTGCGGAATAAAGTCTTATCAATATTTAATAAGCCTGCAAAGAAGGAGGTGCCCGGTGATGAATGATACATATTCGCGCAAAATGATTGAGGTCGTCAGTACCAATCTCCACCGCGAGCAGGATATCGGCAAACAGCCGGTTCTGGATGTTCGTAATCTGGGCATTGATTTTGGCGGATTGACTGCGGTGGATGGTTTTAATATGACCATTGGACCGACTGAGATATCCGGCTTGATCGGACCTAACGGTGGGGGTAAAACAACGATTTTTAATCTTCTTACCAGTGTCTATCAGCCGACCCGTGGCAGTATTTTGGTTAATGGCATTGATACCAAGGGCATGACTACAGCTAAAGTCAACCGTTTGGGCGTTGCCAGAACATTCCAGAATATCCGCCTGTTTTCGGAAATGTCTGCTCTGGACAATGTAAAGGTCGGTATGCACAATTCCATAAAATGCGGATTTGCCTCCAGTTTGCTGCGTCTGCCCCCTTATTTTAAGGCGGAGAAGCTGGCAGATGAAAAGGCTATGGAGTTGTTGGATTTTATGGGTCTGGCAGATGTTGCGGACGCGAAAGCAGGCAGCTTGCCGTACGGCGTTCAGCGCCGTTTGGAGATCGTTCGTGCTTTGGCAACTGATCCGTCGATCATCCTTCTTGACGAGCCTGCTGCGGGCATGAATCCCAGTGAAACGACCGAGCTGATGCATCAGATCCGCCGTATCCGGGATACTTTCCAAATCGCGATCTTCCTCATCGAGCACGACATGAATTTGGTTATGAATGTTTGCGAGGGTATCGTTGTGGTCAATTATGGACGCATTATTGCTAAGGGCACACCTGATCAGGTCAAGAACGATCCGGCGGTTATTGAAGCTTATCTTGGCAGAAAGGATGACTAAAGTATGCTGAAAGTTGAAGATATGCATGTATACTATGGTGCCATTCATGCTGTTAAGGGTGTTTCGTTCGAAGTCGGAGAGGGAGAGATCGTTGCACTGATCGGTGCAAACGGTGCTGGCAAGAGTACTATTTTGAAGACCGTTTCAGGTCTGATGCATCCGCGCAGCGGTTCCATTACCTTCATGGATAAAAACATTGCCCATACAGATGCCCATAAGCTGGTGTATCAAGGATTGGCGCATGTGCCGGAGGGCAGGCGTATTTTCCTGCAGATGACTGTGCAGGATAATTTGGAAATGGGTGCGTTCTCCAAGAAGAATGTATCCAAAGAAGATTTGGATAAAATGTTTGAGCTGTTTCCAAGACTGAAAGAGCGCCGCAAACAAATTGCAGGTACGCTTTCCGGCGGTGAGCAGCAGATGCTTGCTATGAGCCGTGCACTCATGAGCCACCCGAAGCTTTTGATGCTGGATGAGCCGTCCATGGGTCTAGCACCTATTCTGGTGGATCAGATATTTGATATCATTAAGGAGCTTCATAAGGCTGGCACGACCATTCTTCTGGTGGAGCAGAACGCCAGTAAGGCGCTGGAAATTGCTGACCGTGCCTATGTTCTGGAGACTGGATCTGTAACACTCAGCGGCACCGGTGCGGAGCTTGCCAGCAGTGACGAGGTCCGCAAGGCATACCTTGGCGGTTAAAAATTACACACCTCCTGCATAGGATCATGCAGGGGGTGTTTTTATGTGCCGACGAAACCAGCTTTGGGGTTGTATGCTGCTGGCTTTTGGTGTGGGACTGCTCATAGGTCTGTGGATCGAATGCGGATTTCTTGCCCACTGCTTTGGCTTCTGTATGATTGCTGTAGGATGTGCCCTTGGAAAGAAAAATTAGGCATAGACTTGTCCCTTGGGGAATATAATGCAGTAACAAAGTGGGATAAGGAGTGATCGCCTTGGAAGTGCAATTTAACACAGTGGTCATACCCTGCCAGCAGACCTTGCTACGGCAGATGCAGACCCAGGAACAGACCCAGGAGGTGCGGCTGACGGACGATTTGCCGGATATTGGCAGGGTGCTGGCAAGCTGGGGGCAGATCCTGGTGCGAGGGAAGGAATGGCACGCAGGCACAGCCGGGCTGACCGGTGGTGTCATGGTCTGGACACTTTATGAGCCGGAGGACGGCAGTCAGCCCCAAAGCATTGCATCTTGGCTGCCCTTCCAGATCAAGTGGGGTTTTCCTGAAACAGACCGGGATGGGACCTTGCGGGTCATGCCTATGCTGCGGAGCGTAGATGCACGGACAGTATCTGCAAGGAAGCTGATGGTTCGCGCCGGTATCGGGATGCTGGGAGAGGTGATGGCACCTGCGCAGACAGAGCTGTTCGTTCCCGGGAAGATGCCGGAGGATATCCAGGTTCTTAAAAACGCATACCCAATGCAGATACCAAAGGAATCCGGGGAGAAGGCATTTGCGTTGGAGGAGACACTGAGCTTGCCTGCCTCCGCACCGGAGTTGGCAAAGCTAGTTCGTTTTTCCCTGCAGCCGGAACTGGTGGACCAAAAGATCATGGCGGATAAGGTGGTCATGCGTGGTGCGGCTATTCTGAGCATTCTTTACGCCGGAACGGACGGACAGCTCCACAGCTGGAATTTTGAGATTCCCTTTTCCCAGTATGCACAGCTGGATGCAGAATACGATACTGATGCCACAGCACAGATATGGCTTGCGGTGACCGCTTTGGAACTGGAGCAGGGGGAGGAGGGTAATCTGGACCTCAAAGCGGGACTGACAGGACAATATGTGATCTGTCAGCGGCATGTTGTAGAGGTCGTCGAGGATGCCTACAGCCCCGTGCGCGATGTGATACCACAAATGTCACGCTTGCAGCTGCCTGCACTGTTGGATGATCGGACAGAGACAGTCCATGCAGAGCTGACGGCGCAGATAGATGCCAACCGGGTTGTGGATACCGTATTTTACCCAGACCCCGTGCAACTACACACCAACGGTGATCTGACAGGGGCAGATATGACAGGTGTATTCCAGGTGCTCGGGGTCAATGCGGACGGACAGCTTCAAGGCGTGAATGACCGCTGGGAAGGGCACTGGTCAATGCATACGGACGCGGATACCGATGTGGAAATTTCCGTCCAACCCTCCGGAAGTCCCAAGACAACGCTCGCCGGTGGTAACGCGGATATGCGGGCAGACATGCTTTTGCATGCCCGGACGATGGCACAGCAGGGACTACCCATGGCAACCGGTCTGACGATTGGAGAAGAGAATGCGCCAGATGCCAACCGTCCCAGTTTGATATTGCGCAGAGTTGGAACAGACCGGCTGTGGGATCTGGCAAAGCGTACCGGATCTACAGTGGAGGCGATCCGCAAGGCAAATGATCTGCAGCAGGAGCCGCAGAGCGATCGGATATTACTCATACCTGTCAATTGATATAGCAAGCCGACGCGCCGGGGGAGGGTGCCCGCGCGGGGTTTGACGGGTTTT
>JAZSHB010000114.1:0-5076 GCA_045533015.1 Faecousia sp. | reverse complement strand
CATCTTCTTATTGAACTTATAGCGACCCACGGTGCTGACATCGTAGCGGTGGGCATCGAACAGCAGTCCTTCCAGATGTGCGATGGCAGTCTCCACTGTGGGAGGCTCACCGGGACGCAGACGGCGGTAGATCTCCAGCAGACCCTCTTCCCTGGTCTTGAAGGAATCCTTCTCCAGGGTCGCCAGAATCCGGGGATCGTCACCAAACATCGCCTTGATCTTCTCGTCGGTATCCACACCCAGCGCGCGAATCAGGCAGGTGATGGGCAGCTTGCGGTTCTTGTCGATGCGTACCCAGAAAATATCACTCAGGTCCGTTTCATACTCCAGCCATGCACCGCGGTAAGGAATGACCGTGGCGGTGTAGGTGTGCTGGTCCGCCTTGTCCACCTCGTGACCGTAGTACATACCGGGGCTGCGGACGATCTGAGAAACGATAACACGCTCAGCGCCGTTGATCACAAAGGTGCCACCATTGGTCATGATGGGGAAATCTCCCATGAAGATCTCCTGCTCCTTGATCTCGTCGGTCTCGGTGTTGCGCAGGCGCACCCGGACCTTGATGGGCTTTGCGTAGGTAGCGTCACGCTCCTTGCATTCCTCGATGGTGTACTTGGGCTTGTCTTCCATGGTATAATCCAGGAAGCTAAGCTCCAGCTTGCCGGAGAAATCCGTGATCACGCCAACATCCTTAAAGACCTCACGCAGACCCTCCTCCAGGAACCACTGGTAGGAGTCCTTCTGGATCTTCAGCATGTTGGGCATTTCCAGGATCTCTTTGTACTTTGCGTAGGACTTACGCATGGTCTTGCCGAACATCTCGTCCCTGACCATCGCCATAAGATCATCACTGCCTTTCTTTCGGCTTTCGCCGGAATGATGTATCATTTTATTGATACACACGGGTACGTTGAAACTTTATTGCGTTTTGCACTTGACAGTCGCTGCACCCTGTGTTACAATATCCATGTTGGGAAGTTTGGCACAAAAACGGCATACTCCCACAGTACGGACTGCCATTTTACCATATTTTTACCCCCGTGTCAAGGGCTTTTTCCGAGGTTTTACCCTCGGTTTTTTTGTGCCCTTTTGAGCATAAGCATAACAAGAGGCTGCTCCAAACGGCGCAGCCTCAGTAAGTCAAAACAGCTTGCAAGAGCAAGCATAGCTTCTGTTTTTGGCAGGCGGGGCAGGAAACCCGTCCCCTACAGTGTTGTTGTACCAACCAATTGTCATTGCGAGGGCGCTTGCGCCCGTGGCAATCTCTGTTCCGCAGGGACGGTCACCGATCGCCTGCTACAAGGCGTATTGTTTGATCTGTGGCTTGTTCAGAAAAAACCAAACCGCCAAATATCCATTTTGACGGTTTGGGGGCTTTTTTGACACTCTGAGAGGCTGCTCCAAACGGAGCTGCCTCTCAGTTTTTGCATTTTATTACGCGGGAGCTTCTGTATGCTGGGACTGCGTCACCTGCAGTGGCTCCGCCAGCGCATTGTTTACAGCTTCCAGAATGAGTGCCTTTTCCGCGTCAGTCAGCACCCAGTCCACAAAGCCGACAGTAGACTTGAAGAACTGCTTCGGAACTACCTCCAACTTGATCTGATCAAGCTTTTCGATGCCCACCAGGGAGCAGTACCAGGTGTAGGACGCGATCACACGTCCCAGGTCTGTGGTATGGACATAGTCACGGTGCAGATCCGTTTCCGTCAGATAGCTGGACAGTGCATTCTCAATAGCCGTGCCGGAGGGGATCAGATATTCGAAGCTGTCGTCGGTAACGATGTGGTCGCCCACGCACTTGGCAATGGCATTATACAAAGCAGTGCGGTCATCGTTATACTTTTGATAGTTAGTGATATAGATGTTGTTCTCACCGGGATATGTACTGCGCAGCGTATCGTCCACAGGAGGTGCCCATGCCATATTCCAGCCAAAGGCAGCCAGAGGATTGCGCTTGTTCTCGTTTACAAAATTCTGAATCATCTGGAGGTTGCCATCGGTGTAGGTCAGGCTCTCGGCGATCTCAAACACGCCGCCCTGCAGGATAATGATATCCCAGTAATCGTAGCGAAGCGCTTCCTTCATGGTCACGCCCTGCATAATATTGGGTATCTGCTCAGCAGTTTCGGTGCTGCTTATGTACAGGTCGTACTCGCGGCTGTCGTTCTGCAGAAACTCCACATGTCTGTACAGGGGACAGCCGGAATAATACAGCGTACCCACGACCATATTCTCATAGCCCTCTGCTTTGGCGATCAGCGCCAGCATATGTCCGGCATCCACAGCCAGGGAGTGTCCAAGCGTCAGCACCTTCAGTACATTTGCCTCTGCTGCGGGCTCCGTCTGCTCAGGTTCTGTCGTTACATCCGCCTGACCCTGTGTACCGCAGCCAGCAAGGCAGCTCAAGCACATAATGACTGCCAAAAGAAGCGCCAGTATTTTCTTCATATCTGTTTCCCCCATTTTTGTTTTGATTATATCAAGCCTTACAGGATAAATCTAGCATTTTCAACCGGGAAAATACCGGATCACGCCTCCTGCCGTTCCAGAAGCAGCGGCTCCTGGCGCAAAAACTGCTTGGCAATGACCTTGCAGATCTGTCCGGCGCGTATCATCTCATGGACCTGTTCAAAACGCACCCACATGGCAGCATCCGTCTCACCGGGCTGCAGCGTCACCGGCGTATCCACCTCCCGGCGCAGACAGTAAAAGTCATAGTGGGCATTTTTATCCCGGTCAGAGCAGAGCAGCTCAAACGCCTCCGGCGCTGCACAGATCCCCGTCTCCTCACGCAGTTCCCGGGCGATCGCCTGCAGGCTGGTCTCCCCTGCCAACGCAGCACCGCCGGAATTTTCCCATGTGCCGGCAAAGCTTTTCTCCGGCGCCCGCCGGGTCAGCAGCAGCTTTCCCTTGCCGTCATAGACCCAGACACAGACCACCAAGCCATACTCCCCTTTGCGCCAGGGCGTTCCCCGGCGGTGGGTCCGTCCGGTCAGATTCCGGTCCTTGTCATAAATATCGTTTCGCTCCATTATTCCTCTTCCAGGCTTTTGCCCTGATCCCGATAAGCACTGTCCAGCGGGCTTTCCCGGTCTGCTTCGTTCTGATAGCGCCCAACTACCGCAGCCGCCAGCTCTACCGGCAGCAGTGTCCCTGCACCTGCCACGCAGCCACCGGGACACGCCATGCCCTCCAGCAGATAACCGTTGTACTTGCCTGCCTTTGCCAGCGCCATCATTTTACGGCATTCTCGCAAACCCTCAGCGCGGGCGGTCTTGACCTGCACATCCGGATCGGTTTTACGCACCATATTCTCCACAGCCTTGGCAACACCTCCAGAGACAGCAAATCCTCTGCCTGCCGCGCTGCCCTCATTCAGGTCTTCCAGCTCCTCGATCGTCTCAAAGTCGATATCCTTCGCCTGGAACATACCCTGGAGCTCCTCAAAGGTCAGTACAAAATCCACATCCGAACGGATATTCTCCCGTATCGCCTCCAGCTTTTTGGCAGCACACGGTCCAACGAACACCACCTTACAGCCGGGATATTTTTTCTTCATCAGACGGGCAGTATAGACCATCGGTGTTAACGTCATGGATATCTTGTCCGTCTCACCGGGGAACAGCTTATAGATCATGGAATGCCATGCAGGACAGCAGGAGGTCGCCATATAACTTTGCCGTGCCGGAACCTTTTCCAGGAAGTCCTTCGCCTCCTCAATGGTACACAGATCCGCGCCGACAGCCACCTCCACCGTGCGTTCAAAGCCCAGCCGTTTCATTGCTGCAATAAACCTGCCCGGTGTGGAATGCTTACCAAACTGTCCGATGAAGGCAGGCGCAACGATCGCAACGACCTTATCTCCCCGGAGAATGGACTGGATAACCTGAAAGATCTGCCCTTTATCCACGATCGCGCCAAAGGGGCAGCTGACCAGGCATTGCCCGCAGGCAACGCACTTATCTTGGTTGATCTTCGCTCTGCCCTGTTCATCTGACACGATCGCATCCATACCGCAAGCGACCTGGCAGGGGCGCTCCATATGGATGATCGCATGGTAGGGGCACGCCTTGGCGCACTTGCCGCACTTGATGCACTTATCCGGGTCGATCCGGCTTTTGCCGTTGACAAAGGAGATCGCGCCCTTGGGGCAAACCTTCTGACAGGAGGCAGCCAGGCAGTTCTGGCAGCTTTCTGTGACCCGGTACTGATTGGTGGGACAGGCGTGGCAGGCGTATGGAATAATGTTGATCAGCGGCGGCTCGTAGTACTGCTCAGCAATGGCAGCCTGGTCCATGCCCTCGGTCATCAAATGGCGGGTCTGGACCGGGCGGATGTTCAGTCCCATAGCAAGCCGGACACGCTCACTGGCGATAGCACGCTCCAGGAACACAGATTCCCGGTGCAGCGGCTGATCCCCGGGTACGATGATATAGGGCAGCTCGTCCACGCCCTCATAGCCCCGTCCGGCATACGCCATCCGGGCAACCTCTGTGAAAACATTTTTACGAATATCGGTAATCAGGGAGGGAATTCCTCTCATCCTCGCGCCTCCTTGCAGTGCGATTTTATTTTGGTCTAATTATACCAACTGCGCCAAAATAGTCAAGCCACAGACAGCATTTGGAGAATGTTTCAAATTCCAATCTGTCGTTGTCTCATTTTATGATTGCTTTTTTGCGTCAGGTCATGTATAATACAGCAAGTCAAGAGAATATCCGGACGTGGCTCAGTTTGGGGAGCGAGGGGAGCGCCGCCGATGGCGGGTAAAGCGACCCGAGCGAGTGGCTGCGGTCGATAGCTGACGAAGGCTTTTAGAAGCCGAGGAAGATATCGGGTACCGCAACAGGAAGAGCGCTTGCTTCGGAATCCCAATGTGACAATCCTGCATTTCTCACAACTTAATATCCGGACGTGGCTCAGTTTGGGAAGCGAGGGGAGCGCCGCCGGTGGCGGGTAAAGCGACCCGAGCGAGTGGCTGCGGTCGATAGCTGACGAAGGCTTTTAGAAGCCGAGGAAGATATCGGGTACCGCAACAGGAAGAGCGCTTGCTTCGGAATCCCAATGTGACAATCC
>JAZSHB010000063.1:0-5780 GCA_045533015.1 Faecousia sp. | reverse complement strand
GGGATCGTGACCGTGGACAACGATGTTGACATTGTCCTTTTCCATAACGCCGATGTTCGCCTCGGTGTCGATGGGCTTGGGTGTGCCGAACATAACGTCGGAGAACTCGGTGCCCATCATGGAGCCGCCCCAGCCGTCGGAAAGACCTGCGCGCAGGGACTGACGGATCAGTGCCTCAGGCAGAGAGGAACAGCCCATATGGGTCATGTGCATCGCAGTAGCGATCTCCCGGTCGATGGCGCGGGGGGTGATGCCTGCTTCGTCCCACAGCTTCTGGGTGTGCTCGGGAGCGCGCTTGGCAAACTTCTGGGTGCCGAAGGGGAAGCCGTATTCCAGAAGACCGATCTCCGCCATTTCATGTGCCAGATCGTAAATATCCTTGCCTTCGGTCTCTACGCCCCATTCCTTGGCAATGCGAAGCAGCTTTTCAGGATCCTTGACCTGGTAGTTGCCGCCTTCCTTGGTCTGATGCAGGGTGTGCATGATCTCACGACCGTGGTCGGAGTGCGCAGCCGTACCGCCGACGGTGAAGCGCAGGTAGTTACGGGCGACGATGCCATGTACATCGCAGCCGCAGATGCCGCGGGGTGCCTTGGGAGTGATGCGGCAGGGTCCCATGGAGCAGATCCGGCAGCAGGTACCTGCTTCGCCGAAGCCACAGTGAGGAGTCTGGTTCTTAACACGCTGCTGCCAGGTGTCAGCACCAACCTTGCTGGCGGTTTCCAGCAGGGAGTTGGTCGCAGCTTCCATCTCCTCGATGGTAGTTGTAAATGCCCAATCCTTCAATCTTGGTTCCTCCTAGTTTTATATTCTGGATCCGTACTGGCGCACGGATGCTAGTATATCATCATTATTCTACAGCCAAATCCCCCCAAAGTCAATTGGCGTTTTGCCTATAATGTGACAATTTTTCGATCCCCCGGGGTGGGATAAAACACGCGCACAGATTGTGTGTGCGCGTCAGCGTGTCAAAAAAACCCCAAACCGTCAAAATGGATATTTGGCGGTTTGGGGTATTTTTCTAAATAGACCTTGTAAGGGCAGGTTGTTATTTTCTATCATTGCGCGATGAGCGCCCGGAAGACCGGCAGACTGCGCCGGATCATGTCGTAGCTGACACAGTAGCACAGGCGGAAATATTCCGGACAGCCGAAGCTGTCGCCGGGGACCACCAGCAGGTCGCGCTGCTTTGCTCTTTCGGAAAAAGCCCGGGAATCCCCTCCGGGGGCTTTGACAAACAGATAAAAGGCGCCGTCCGGCTTTGCTACCTCGTAGCCTGCAGCCACAAGTTCTTCATAGAGGGCGCGGCGGTTGCGGTCGTAGGCTTCCAGATCCGGGCGCAGATGGGTACACCGGGCGATAACCTTTTGCAGCAGGGAAGGTGCGCAAACATGACCGTTTGCCCGTGCCGCACCGCATACCGCGGCGTAGATGGCTTCGCTGTCCGCTGCCTGCCGGGGTACATAGATATAGCCGATACGCTCTCCGGGCAGGGAAAGGGATTTGGAATAGGAGTAGCAGACGATGGTGTTGGGGTAAATGGAAGGGATAAACGGCACGGTCACGCCGTCGTATACCAGCTCCCGGTAGGGTTCGTCAGAAACGATATAAATGGGATGCCCATATTCCCGGGATTTTCTCGTCAGCAGGTCAGAAAGCTGGTGCAGGGTCTGCTCTGTGTACACGGTGCCCGCGGGATTGTTGGGTGAGTTGATGATGATGGCAGCGGTGGAAGGGGACAGCAGCGCCTCCAATGCGTCCATGGGAATCTGAAAGCCGGGGATATCCGCGGGGACGCTCACAAATTCGGCACCTGCCTCCTGGACAAAGGGGCGGTACTCCGGAAAAAAGGGGGCGATGGCAAGGATCTGCGCACCGGGAAAGGCGAGGGCACGGAAGACAGCACACAGCTCCGGTGCGGCACCGCAGCCGATAAACAGCTCACCGGGGGCGATCTGGGTACCATAGCGTTCGTTCAGGTCATCGGCGATCGCCTGCCGGGTCTGCAGGTCGCCGGCAGAGGAGGTGTAGCCGTGGACCAACAGCGTGTCTGTGTCTGACAGAACTGCACGCACGGCATCGTTGACCTCCGGGGGCGCGGGGATGCTGGGGTTGCCCAGGCTATAGTCAAAAACATTTTCAGGACCGACGATGGCGGCGCGGGCTTTGCCGTATTCAAACAAGTCCCGGATGGCGCTGCGGGTTGCGCCCAGGGCAAAGGCTTTTTCGTTAAACATGGGGATCAGCTCCTATCAAGGGAAAATGTCGGTTTTACAGCTCGTAAAGCGGGGCGACAGGGTCGAACCGCTGGGGCTTATATGTAACCGAGCCGATGGGCTTGCCGTCTATACCGTATTTGGGATTAAAGCCGAAAAGGTTTACATAACGCTCAAGATCGCTGCGTTCCTTCTCCATTTCCTTCATGACAGCTACGGTAGCGATCACATCGTCCACAGCCCGGTGGGAATTGACCACCTGGTCAGACAGTCCGTATACCTCGATGGCGTTGCATAGCTTATGGGGATAGCTGTGGCGGTCTTTGTAGACGGTCAGCAGGTCCAGTTTGTCCTTGCCCTTGAGTATGGTGGGATCGCCGTCCCGGAGAAGCAGGTAAAACAGAAAGCTCAGATCGAAGTGGGCGTTGTAGGCAAGCAGCAGGGTGTTGCCCCGGAGCATATCAGCGATATCCCGGCACAGGCGCGCCTTTGGAATGCCCCGCTGCCGGAGATCCTCGTTGGTGATACCGGTCAGCTGCTGGATCATGGGGGGAACAAAACCGCCGGGACTTAAAGCGATCAGCTCGTCATATTCCTGGACGATCACTGCCCGCCCGTTTTGGTTTTCAACGACCACGGCGGCAAATCCAATGATCTCGTCCCGGGAAAATTGCAGACCGGTGGTTTCAGTGTCGAACAGCACCAGCCGGTCGTATTTGGAAAACAGGGAGGCAAATTCCATGGTCATTCTCCTTTCGCCAGGGCGAGCGCCCGGCGGAACTTACTGGCAGTCTCTTTTACAAGACCGAAGGTAGCGGCAAGCGCCATGGCATAGGCGGCAGCGCCCTCTCGGCTGCCGGACTTCAGCTCTACCTCCACTTCGCACAGAGGAAGCTCTCTGCCGCCGCCGGTTAGAATGCCCCGGTCCAGCGCCAGCTCAACGGTGCAGTCCGGGAGCACAAGGGTCTTGGCGATTCGGGTAAAGGCAGCGCCGCATATCGGCTGGACGCCCTTTGCGGTCAGGGCGGGCAGGTCCTCCAGCTCTGAAAGTTTACATAACTCCGGAATGGCGGCATGGATATCCGGGCAGCAAACCTCGAATTCGCCCCTGCCAAGGCTGCCGGCAGGGAATTTGAGGGTACACACAGAGGTTTCGTTTTCCATGCGCTGCCGGAGGGTATACCGCCGGGCGGACAGTGCTCCCTCGGGGGTGTCGTAATAGGTGGTACGCATTTGCGTGTGCGTCTCTGCCCCGGCAATGCCGGTGCGGATGGCAGACAGCTGTTGCGCAGTAGCGCGGAATTTCAGTTCAAATTCGATGCCCATAAAGCCTGCTCCAATAATTAAGATGTATCTATTATACACACCCCGGAAGGAATGCGCAACAAAAAAGCATCTGTAAGGACAGGGGAAATTATGCATCCGGGCGGTATTCCGACAAAATAATCCCCCCGGGGTGTGGTAGGATTTTGGTATACATCCGGAAAGGTCGTGTTTTACATATGATGATCTCCCTACAGAGCTATATGCGCCGGGGGAAGCTGAAGCTGCGGGATATTGCCCTCGATCCCAGGGCGCATTTGTATGCCCGGGCAGCAGCGCATTTTTTGGCGGGCTTTGGATTGAGCGCCGCAAGTCTGTGCAATGCAGCACTGCCCCTGTCCATGGGGTTGGTGTTTGCCTGCAGCGGCTGGTCAGCGGTGCTGGTGGCAGCCGGGGGAAGCCTGGGCTATCTGGTGTTCTGGGGGAGCATGGGGCAGCAGGGAATCGCGTGGCTGCTGGCAGGCCTTTTGGTAACGCTGCTGCTGGGAGACGGGCGTATATATCTGGAAACGCCCCTGCTTTTGCCGGCGCTGGCAGGGTTTATCGTGTCGGCGACCGGCGTGATCTTTCAAACCTGGCTGGCAGATCAGACACCGGTGGGCACATATTTGCTTCGGGTAAGTCTGGGTGCGGCATCTGCGTGGCTGTTTGGCAGGGTCCTCCGGGGGCGCAATCCGATTTTGGACTGGCTCACCTGCGGACTGGGGGTGCTTGCCCTGGCACAGATCGCACCCAGTACTTATTTCAGTCTTGGGGTGATCGCCGCCGGCGTGCTGGCGGTGACAGGCGCATTTCCGGCAGCTGTTTTGGCAGGTCTTGCGCTGGATCTGGCAGGGATCTCCCCGGTGTCCATGACAGCGGTGATGTGTGCCGGCTATTTGGTGCGGTTTCTGCCCCGGTATCCCAAATGGATGGCAGCGGCAGCGCCGGCGACGGTATACCTGCTTGTGATGTCCGTAAGCGGACAGCTGGATATGCAGCCTCTGCCGGGGCTACTCATCGGGGGAACGGCAGGTGTTTTCCTGCCAGCGCCTACAAAGCTGTCCAACCGCCGGGGAGAGACCGGCGTGGCACAGGTGCGGCTGGAGCTGGCAGCCGGGGTCATGGCGCAGACGGAGCAAATGCTCCTGGAGGTGCAGGAGGTACCGGTGGATGAGGATGCGCTGGTCGCCCGGGCTGCAGAGCAGGCGTGTAGCGGCTGCCCCTGCCGGAAAAACTGCAAGGACAGCCGTCGCATCGCGCAGCTGCCGGCGGCGGTGCTGCACAAGCCGCTGCTGACCGGGGAAGAATTGCCCATCGTTTGCCGCAAAAGCGGTCGCTTTCTGGCACAGCTGCACCGTTCTCAGGAGCAGCTGCGCTCCATCCGGGCAGACCGGGAACGGCAGCGTGAGTACCGGGCGGCAGTGCAGCTGCAGTACCGGTTCTTGTCAGAGTATCTGCAGGATCTGTCAGACGGACTTGCCCGCCGTGCCGACAGCGTAGCTGCTTGCTATGAACCCCAGGTGCAGGTTTTCGGAAACCGCCCGGAGGCGGATAACGGGGATCGGTGTCTGATGTTTGCCGGGACCCAATGCAGATATTATGTACTGTTGTGCGACGGCATGGGCACAGGTCTGGGGGCGGTGCATGAGGGAAAGGCGGCGGCGGACATCCTGCGGCGGCTGCTGACTGCGGGTTATCCGGCGCAATATGCACTGCAAAGTCTTAACAGTCTTTGCGCCCTGCGCAGCAGGGCAGGGGCGGTGACGGTGGACCTTCTGGAACTGCAGCTGGACACAGGTAAGGGGATGCTGTACAAATGGGGCGCGGCACCGAGCTATCAGGTATCCAAATTCGGTGCGGAAAAAATAGGGACAGCCGGACCGCCTCCGGGTCTGTCGGTAACAGACTGCCGGGAAACGGCACATCGACTGTCCCTGCGCCGGGGGGAGATGTTGGTAATGGTCAGCGACGGTGTAGGAGAAGAGGAAGCCCTGCACTGTTGGCTGTCCTTGGCCGGATGCACGGCGGGGGAGCTGGCAAGCGGCCTGCTGACCTGTTCGCAGTTGGGGGGAGAGGATGACGCAACCGTGGTTACTGTGCGTCTTGGACAAAAGGGCTTTATGTCGCAGTAAAGCCCTTCCGTTCGCCCCGGGCTTGTCAACATAATACCACAAAGTTTTTGCGAAATCTGTCGAAACACAAGATGTTGATGATAAATTTGCGGAAAATCACAAAATATTGCAGGGAAATGTCATACCG
>JAZSHB010000061.1:0-11304 GCA_045533015.1 Faecousia sp. | reverse complement strand
CTGCGAGGATAGATTCCCTTCGTAGGCGCGATCTTTTTCAGCACGATCACCGTATGGGCGGTGTCGTCGATGGGAAATTGCTGGACAGCCTCCAGCTTCAGACCAAGGCGGGAGATGGCGTTTTTTGCCTCCTCCAGTTCCTCCAGGGCGGCGGTGCCCTTCATGGCAAGGATCCTGCCGCCCACCTTTACATATGGGGCAGTTAGCTCCAGCAGGATATTCAGCCGTGCCACGGCGCGGCTGGTGGCGATATCGTATTGCTCCCGGCGTTCGGCAACAGCCTCCTCTGCTCGGGCAGTGATACACGCAGCCTCCACGCCTAATTCCGGCAGGACCGTTTCCAGCCATGCCATGCGCTTGCCGAGGGAATCGAGCAATGTCAGCTCAACCTCGGGACAGGCGATCTTCACCGGCACGCCGGGAAAGCCTGCACCGCAACCTACGTCGATCATTTTTTTACCCCGCAGGTCCACTAGTTTCAGAAGCGTCAGGGAATCCAGAAGGTGCAGCTTTGCGACCTTCTCCGGCTCCGTGATCGCGGTGAGATTCATGACCTTATTTTGTTCCACCACGGCTGCACCGAAGGCGCAAAGCCGCTGGACGGTATCCGGGGGAAGCTCCAGTCCCAGCTGGGACAGCCCTGCCTGCAGGGCACTTTCCATGGTCATTTTTCCGGCACTGTGTTGGTCAGATCGACCTGAGAGGCATCCAGCGGATTAAAGGGCTCTTCCTCCTCCAGATGCAGCGGCACGATATAGTTCTGGATATACCAGCTTGCCAGCAGATCTGTGACGGTGGAGTAGGAGGAGAAGGTGATCAGCTGGACTTCCCCGCTGTCGGTGGCGTCTGTGGTGTCTGCACCGGAAACGGTCCGGGAGGCGGTAGAAGAACTTCCCTTACCGAAGAATTTGGTATATACCTGCAGATCATGACGCAGCAGGTCGTTGACTCCGCTGTCGGTCTGGGCAGCGCACGCCTGGGCAGTGCTGGTGGGGATAGAGGAGAGGGAATCGTAGCAGTAGCGGTATGCCATCAAATATGCCGAGTACTGGAACGCCTCGGAGCTGTTGGAGATACCGGACAAAAATGCTGCAAAGTCTGCATCTGCTTCGGAATAGATGCACATACGGTGGGCGATCTCCTTGCACATGGCATAGGGAAGGACCGCTGCAGGGACCCGGGGATTGACTGCCGCTTCGCCGGTCAGCGGGACGGTGACACCGGTGTCCCGTCCGTAAAAACCGGACCAGCCCAGCTTCTTGACCGGGGCTGTAGAGCCTGCAAAGACAGAGATCGCCTGGTCGTAGGTCAGTGCCTCATAGCCGTCAGCTGCCTGGGCAGCAAGCTCATCAAACGTGCCGAAGGCGGGGTCGCCGTCTTCGTCCCGGGCAACGCTTTGCGCCAGGGCGTTTGCCTGGTCCCGGAAATACACCGTTGCTTCGTTCAGCTCAGAAACAGTGTAGTCAGTGATCTCAAGGCGGATATCATCCGCCAGGGGGCTGGCATAGGCGTTGAGCTCATAGACGACGGTATTGAGCATGAAGATACAGCTTACCGTTGCACATACCCATCCCAGCCACTGGAAAAAATTCCACCGCAGCACGACCATCAAAATAATGCTGGCAATGCCGGCAACTACCAGACCGATCAGCAGCACCTGCCACAGGCAGAAGGACATACTGCCGGTCCAGTCCGCAAGAGAGGAAGTAAGCATACGGGAAACATACGGGTAGATCATGTCCACCAAAACACTGTGCGCATCAGCAAACTGGACAAATGCCCAGGCGACGGCAGCAGTGATGGCAGCTACCAGATATCCGCGCCAATATTTCAAAGGAATCGCCTCCTTGGTACAACAGTTCATATCATGTCATTGTATAGTATAGCACACTTTGCGGGAATTGTCTTTACTTATTTTTTTATTTTTTCAGCACAGCTGGGCGGCTACTCCGTCCCGAAAGACAGAGGTAACGGTGACGGTGCGCAGCTGGTTGTGCAGAGAATCCCCTTTGACATACACCTTTACATAGTTTGGTGCGTGACCGGCAAACCAGCCGTCCTCCGGCTGCTCGAACAGCACTTCCTGCCGGGTGCCGACCATTCCCTGCCGGTAGGCGAGGGACATTTGCTGCGCAACGGCGATCGCCTCCCGGCTGCGCTTTTCCTTGACTGCGTTGGGATGCTGTCCCGGCATTTTATCCGCAGGTGTACCGGGACGGCGGGAATAGGGGAAAATGTGCATATCCGCAAAGCCGCATTTTTGGATAAAGCAAAGGCTTTCTGCAAATTCTTCCTCTGTCTCTCCGGGGAAAGCCACGATCATATCCGTGGTGATCGCGCACCCTGGGAAGGCGCTTTTCAGAAGATTGACGCTTTCCAGATACCGGGCGGTATCGTACTTGCGGTGCATCCGGGCAAGGACGCTGTCGCAGCCGGACTGCATGGACAGGTGGAACTGGGGACACAGGTTGGGCAGCTGCTGCAGCTGTTGGCATAGCGCAGGCGTTACGATCCGCGGCTCTAAAGAGCCCAGGCGCACCCGGAGGGCGGGTACGGCGCGGCAAACAGCTTCGATCAGCTCCGGCAGCTTCGGTTTGCCCGGAAGGCCTGCGCCCCAGGAGGCGATCACAATGCCGGTGATAACGATCTCCCGGTAGCCCTGCGCCTGGAGCTGCTGCGCCTGTTCCACCGCCAGCACCAGGGGGGCGGACCGGACAGGTCCCCGGGTGTAGGGGATGATGCAGTAGGTGCAAAAATTGCAGCAGCCGTCCTGTACCTTCAGCATGGCGCGGGTACGACCCTCCAGACTGCCGGCAGGCAGAACCTCAAACTGGCGGCGCTTCCGGGCGTCGTCCAGGACCTCTCTGTACGAACGCGCCTGTGCGCAGGCGATCAGCTGCCGGAGAAATTCCTCCCTGCAGGCACTGCCGCCCAGCACATCTACCTGCATAGTGCGCAGTGCCTCCGGTGCGTGCTGGACATAACAGCCGCACACACCGATGACAGCCTCCGGATGCTCCCGGCGGCAGCGGCGGATCATGGCGCGGTTCTTTTTGTCTGCCACGGCGGTGACGGAGCAGGTGTTGATAATATAGACATCGCAGGGGGTATCAAAGCTGCCGACGGTATGCCCCTGGGCGGTGAGCAGCTGTTCCATTGCCTGGGTCTCATACTGATTGACCTTGCAGCCAAGGGTATAAAAACCAAATTTCATAGTAATTTCCACCAAAAGAAGAAGTTGCGTTTTGTGTAAATCGTCAAAAACAACAATTGCAAAAGTTTATTTATCTGCTATAATGGGCGACAGTGCGCTTTTCGCCTATTATAGCGCATAAATCACGATTTGTACAGTACGGAGGGATAGGGATGCGTCAATTTAATATTCGCTTCTGTTCTTTCCGGCAGGTGCAGGCATTCGTTGCCCTTGCCATGGTGCAGCCCTTTGAGGTGCTGGTGGGAAATGAACGGCAGCAGGTAAATGGCAAAAGCTTCATCGGAATGTTTAGCCTGGATCACAGACGCCCACTTAGTGTCAGCGTCCGCTGCAGCGACGAGGAGTTTGGACAATTTCAAGAGGCAGCTTCCCGTTTGACAGCCTGAGTAAAACAGCTAACGCTACTGCGTTAGCTGTTTTTTTGTTGTTGCGAGGTGCGGCAAAAAGCATATTGAATTTTTGGGGGTATTGCAATCATTGCAATACCCCCGTGTTATATTATTCGCCGGCGCTGGGCTTGCTGCCCTGTCCGGGTCTGCGGCGGCGGTGGGGACGGCGTTTCTTTGCCGGTGTGGCAGCGCCCTCTGCCGCTTCGTTTTTCGTCTGTGCGGGCTTTGCGGGCTGGGCTGCCGGGGCGTTTTGGGATCTGGGCTTGCGGGATCTTCTGCGACGGGAGCCGCCCTCCTGCCGGGGTGTTTTCTCTTTTGTGGCAGGCTGCTCTGTGATCGTCTGCTCCTCCGCAATGCTCTCGGTGCTGTAACGGAAACGGATAGACTCCAGGACCAGCGGAGCGTCCTCCTGTTCCTTCTTTTTCCGCCTTCCGCTGCCGGAGATCGGCGCCAGATCATCGGGGATGGGCGGGTCGTTCTTTTTTGCCTTGCCGTTGCGAAGAATGGCGATATCAGCATTGGCGTAAGTGCCGACTGTCTCCGGCTGATTTTCCATGCGCACCTTTACCCGCTGGCGCAGCAGATCCAGCTCCACAACAGTGCCTCTGCCGTCGGGGGTGTCCACAAAGGATTCCGGCTTGGGGCTGTTGCGGATCAGATCCTCATAGGCATCCTGCTCGTATTTCAGACAGCACATAAGTCTGCCGCAGGTGCCGGATATTTTGGTGGGATTCAGGCTCAGGTTCTGTGTTTTCGCCATTTTGATGGAAACGGGCTGGAAATCGTCCAGAAAGCTGGCACAGCAGAAGGGTCTGCCGCAGATGCCCAGACCGCCCACCATTTTTGCCTTGTCCCGGACACCGATCTGCCGTAGCTCGATGCGGGTGTGGAAGGTGCTGGCGAGAATCTTGACCAGCTCCCGGAAGTCTACACGCTCATCGGCAGTGAAGAAAAACAGAATCTTGCTGCCGTCAAAGGCACACTCTGCCGAAACAAGCTGCATATCCAGTTTGTATTCTTCGATCTTCTCCAGGCACAGGGAAAAGGCACGCTTTTCCTTGGCGCGGTTTTCCTCGGCGATCTGCTCGTCATGGGCGGTGGCGATCCGCAGGATGTTGCGCAGCGGTGCGACCACCTCTGATTTGGGGATTTTGTGATTTCCGGCAGTACAGTAGCCGTATTCTGCACCCCGGGCAGTATCCATGATCACATGGTCGCCTGCCTTGCAGACGATTCCGTTGGGTGCAAAGTAGTAAACCTTCTGACCGGGGCGGAACTGGATATCTACCACCTCAACGGTTTCAGGTATTGCTGTGATTTGGTCTTCCATGTTTTCTCCTTATCTCAGGGTCCATTCCAGATAGCCGCAGATGGCGGCGGGGGATACATTGCCCTGTGTATATTCTATGGTTTTTTGCAGGTGGCGCAGCGCCTCCAGAAGCTCCGGGGAGCTGCGGGCACTGCCAAGCTGACGCGCCATGGGGGATAAGACCTCCACGCCGCTGCGGCTGACCAATGCCTGCTGCAAAAGCTCTGCCCAGCGTACAAGCTCCGGTAAAAGCTGATCCCGCTTCCATTTTTCCATGGGGACAAGGGTCTGCAGAAGACCCAGGGAGTCCCGCTGGCAAAAGCTGTCCACGAAGCCTTCTGTCTGGGGCGATGCCGCACTGCCGTTTTCCAATGCTTCTTTTGCCTGTCCCAGATAGCCGCCGCTGCGTTCGATTGCAGCGGTGATGGAACGGGCATCCGCGTCCGGAAATTCCTGACGCAGTTGGCTTTGCAAAAGGTCATCAGGAAGGCTTTGGAGGCGCAGCTCGGTACAGCGGGAGCGCACGGTGGGCAGCAGCCGTTCCGGGTTGTCAGTGAGCAGGATGAACACCCCGTAGCTGGGGGGTTCTTCCAATATTTTTAAGAGGGCGTTCTGTCCCTCTGTGCCCAGCTCCTGGGGCAGCAGGTATATCTTCCTGTCTGCCTCATTGGGGCGGATGAACATTTCCTCACGCATCTGGCGGACAAGCTTGACCGCCACATTCTTATGCTCCGGATCGGTGAGCGTGATCAGATCCGGATGGGAATCCGCCATGACCTTGCGGCAGGCGGAGCAGGTAAGGCAAGGACGGTCTGCGCTTTTGCACAGAATCGCCGCGGACAGCAGCCGTGCAAGGGTCTTCTTTCCCGCACCGGCAGGACCGGAGATCAGATAGAAATGGGAAATATGACCGCGGCGGATGCTTGCGCGCAGATTGTCCTTGAGCCGCTGATTGCCCAGCAGTTTGGAAAACCCCATACTGACCTCCGAGTTTTTGTGAATAGTAAATAGTGGCAGGCAGCGCTCCCTCGCTTAACCCCACAGAGCTGAGAGCATGGGAATGACCTGCTTTTTGCGGCTCATGATCTTGGGCAGGAACACGGTGTTATCCCTGGGCTGTACATTAAATGCCTGGTGGATCGTCTCGTCGTTGCCCACATAGATCAGCTGTGTGCCTTCCTTAAGCACATCGGTGAGCATCAGGATGACCATGGAGAAGCCCTTGTTTTTTGCAAGCTGCTTCATGAGTTCCAGGAACTCTGCCTTGCGCTCCAGCATGGCAGGACTGTCCACACAAGTGATCTGCGCCACCGCCAGATCGTAGCCGGCAATATGGAATTCCTTGTAGTCAGAAAGGAGCAGATCCTCTGCAGACTTTCCATCCACGGAGGCGGAGAAGATCTCCTTGCCCAGCTCGTCAAGGGAAATGTTGGCGATGCGCGCCATGCGCTCGGCAGTACGGCGGTCCTGGTCGGTGCAGGTGGGGGATTTGAACATGACGGTATCGGAAAGGATCGCCGCTGCCATCATGCCTGCCATTTTTGCCGAAGGCATCAGACCTCTGTCCTGGAACATCCCGGCGATGATGGTATTGGTAGAGCCTACCGGCTCGTTGCGTACATAAATGGGGTTGTTGGTCTGGATATCCGCAAGGCGGTGATGGTCGATGATCTCCAGGATATCTGCCTCCTCCAGACCGGGAACGGACTGGGATATCTCGTTATGGTCCACAAGAACCACACGCTTGCGCCGGGGGCGCAGCAAATGGTACCGGGTCAGCACACCGACCACCCGGTCGTCGGCGTCCAGGATGGGATAGCAGGGATCGCGGAACTGCAGGACCTTTTCCCGGACCTCGTCCACCCGATCATCCAGATGGAAGCAGACGATATCCTCGGTACGGCAGATCGAGGCGATGGATACGGACTGGAAGATCAGCCTTGCTGCCCGGTAGGCATCATAGGGCGTAGCGATGATGCAGGTCCTGGTGGGCAAACTGCGCAGATCTTCGGAAAGCGCAGCTTGACATAGCACCAGACAGTTTACATTCATCTGAAGCGCTTTGCGGATCATGTCCGGCTGGTGTCCGCAGATAACGATAGAATTGGGGTTGTTGAACAGCAGGTTTTCCTGAACCTGGGGCAGGGCGATGGTCACCTCACCGGAGATGGTATCGGTGTTTTCTCCTGCCTCATTGAGCAGCTTGCCCTCCAGAACGGACAGCACATTGAACAGCGGCACCTGGTTCAAAAGGGCATCGCTGACCATTTCCATGTTATAGCTTGCCACATTTTCCCGGGAGAGCATGCCGTAAAGCGTGCCGTCCTCGTTGGTTACAGGCACAGCAGAGATGTTTTTCTGCTCCTGTAAGATCTTCCAGCCTCTGCCCACGGTGACCGCGGCGCTCAGCAGGGGAGGGGTATCAAATTCCAGATCTCGGACCTGGGTGTACATATTATAAATCCGCTTGGGTGGCTGGAAGCCAAAACGGTCCAGCACGATCTGGGTCTCATCGGATACGCGGCCCAGACAGGCAGCCTCGTATTCCCGGTCGCCTACGGCATTGCGCAGGGCGGCGTAAGCCATTGCGGCAACGATCGAGTCGGTGTCCGGGTTGCGGTGGCCTGTGACATAAATAGGATCCATAGCAGTTACCTCCGGCAACAGTAATTATACAGTTTGTGAAAGATGGGATGGTTTATTTCTCTGTCGACAGATGTCTGCCGATCAGAATAGCGGCCAGAATCGCCGCAGCGCTGCTGCAGCCACCGGCAAGACCGGCAAGCAGTTCACCGCTTGCCAGACTGGACAGGGCGCCCGGTGCGGAAACGACACCTATGACGAACAGCCAGGTCTTTGCTGCCTTCACGCATTGCAGCTCCTCCGTCTGGGTCTGGACGCTCTGGTATACCGATTTTGCAAAGCGGTGGATTCGGTGCATGGAAAGGATATTGAAAACAATGATGACGGCAGCAGCCAGCGCGCAGACGGCAAACAGCAGTCCTCCGGAAAGTGATGCCAGCAGCTCTGCTGCCATGGGAAACTCCCCAAGCTCCTCCAATACCAGATCATACAACTCTGTGGCGCCGGCGAGCAGCCCAAAGACGGCAGCCAAAATCACGCCCATCAACAGCAGCAGACCCGCGGTTACATAATTGATAACATACTGGGCAAAGACTGTGCCGCTGATACAGCGTAGGTGATTCCAGTCGGCGATGTCCTTGCGGCTCTGGGCATAGGTCAGCCACAGAAAAACGGTGGACAAAATGCTGATAAGCGGCAGACCCCCTTCGGAAAGCGACAGAAGGCACGAGGCACTCATCAGAATACAGATGGCAAGAAACAGCGAATCCTTCAGGGCATCCAGGATGGATGCGCAGGGCTGCTTCTGAAGGGGAGCTTCCTGCTGGGCAGCACCGCCGCAGCTGGGACAGAAGCGAAAATCCTGTTCGTTTTCAAATCCGCAGTGGGTACATCTCATTTCCAAAACCTCCTGTTTGAAATAATAGACATTATACAGTGATCTCTCCGGCAAGATTTTGATTGAAAAGGGTGGCGATCCGGGGTTGGTCCATACCCTGTCCCAGCGCCCACATAAGCTTGGTCATGGCGGCTTCAGAGGTCATATCCCGTCCCTGGATGACACCCAGCTGCAAAAGCTTGCCGCCCACCTGATAAACTGCAAGGTCGGCGCTGTCGTACAGGCATTGGGAAGTGACCACCACACTGATGCCGTTTTGTACCGCGCTGCGGATGCCCTGCAGCCCCCGGTTGAGCACATTCATGCCGCCCAGACCGAAGGCCTCGATAACGATTCCCTTGCAGCCGAGATTTTTCAGTGCGTCGAAAATTTCTGGGGAAAGTCCGGGGGTCAGTTTCAAAAGGAACACGGTCTGGCTGATATCGTCCAGAAGCCGGGGCGTTCCGCTGATCACAGGCAGCGCCCGCCGGTCGATCACAAGACCCTGGCTGCTGACGATGCCCACATACCGGGCGTTGATACTTTCAAATGCGGAGAAGTTTGATGCCCGGACCTTGACAGCTCTGCAGCCCAGCATTACCTTCCGGTCAAAGGCGATGTACACACCGGGGTGACCGGTGGCAGCCATGGCAAAGGCGGTGCGCAGATTGTCCGGACCGTCGGAAAGCGGGTCAGACAGAGGAAGCTGCGAACCGGTGAACACCACACATTTATCAAGACCCGGCAGCATGAAGGTCACAGCCGAGGCGGTGTACGCCATGGTATCTGTGCCGTGGGAGACCACGATGCCGTCAAAGCTTTCCCGCTGGGAAAAAATATGCCGGGCGATCTGCTGCCATTCCTCCGGACGGATGTTGGACGAGTCCAGACACATGACATCCTGTACGGTTATGTCATAAGAGTGCCTGAGCTGGTCCAGGGCGCGTTCCATGATCGTGCTGGGATGCGGCCGCAGACCGTCGCTGCCCGGGGCACAGGCAATGGTACCGCCGGTGGTAAGAAGCAAAATATGCTTTTTGTTTTTCATATGTGCCTTCCTGCTTACAATTACTCAAACTAATTATATCCCCCATGTGCAAAAATAGCAAGCAAAAAGAATAAACAGGACAAACCTGCTGTCTGCAAATCGGAATTTCCGCATCTGGTACTTGTGAAAATGCGGAAAATGGTGTACAATTAGAAAAATAACGAAAAGGAGGGGCAGTATGGCGTTGGATCCTGAGCAGTACAGACAGCGCAGAGCAGCGCGGGAGCAGCAGCGGCTTCAGCGGCAGAGCAGACAGCGGCGCAGAACGGTTATTGGGCTTTGCTGTGCCGGTGCCGTTGTGGTTTTGTGCGCGATACTCATTGCGGTGCTTGTGGGAAGAAATGCGGACCGGGACAGCGACCGGGGACAGACAGGCGCATCGGATACTGCCCAAAGCACTACGGCTGCCGCGGAGGACAAGACGGTTATCCACCTGGCGGCGGCAGGTGATCTGAATGTGACAGAGGCGGTAGTCGCCTCCGGCGGCGCGGGATATGACTATACCGCTGCCCTGATCGATGTTGCCCATATTCTGGCACAGGCGGATGTTGCCACGGTGAATTTTGAGGGAAATCTCTGCGGCGAGCCCTACGGGACGGATCATAACGCGCCCCAGGCGCTGGCAGACGCGCTGGCAAGTGCCGGGGTAGACCTGGTGCAGCTTGCCAATTCCTATTCCATCTACAAGGGCATGGAGGGCTTAGTCTCCACCATCAACGGAATCAAGCTTGCGGGCATGGAGCCGCTGGGGGTGTATGCCACCGCAGCCGATGCCGCAAAAGGCAAGGGCTACAGCATCCGCACCGTCCAGGGTGTGAAGATCGCTTTTGTGGCATTTACCAAGGGCATGGACTCCATGGCACTGCCGGCAGGTAACGAGGGGTGTGTCAATCTGCTGTATACCGATTATTCCTCGGACTATCAGAATGTGGACACTGCGGGTATCAGCGCGGTTTTGGACGCAGCGGCGAAGGAAAAGCCGGATATTACGGTGGCGCTGCTCCATTGGGGCAGTGAGTTTAATGATACTGTCAGTGCCACCCAGGAGCAGATCTGTACCCTGATGCAGTCCAAGGGCGTGGATGCCATTATCGGGACCCATTCCCACTATGTGCAGAAAATGGTCTACGATGAGGCTGCCGGAACCTTTGTGGCGTATTCTCTGGGAGATTTTTTCGGAGATGCGCCCCGGTCCGGCTCGGAATACTCTGTTGTGCTGGACCTGGAGATCACCAAGGATAATCAAACCGGCAAGGCAAAGATCACCGGCTACAGCTACACGCCTATTTTTACGGTTAAGGAAGAGGGCAAGCCCTTGCAGGTGGTGCGCATCCAGCAAGCGATGAAGGCGTATGAGGAAGACTACATTGACCGGGTCAGTGAGGCGACCTATGAGGCAATGAAATACGCCCTGACACGAATTGAAAAGAGAATTGCCGGATAAGAAACGACCCCTCCGGATAAAGATAGGCAGCAGAGGGCAGTCCCTACGGACTGCCCTCTGCTGCCTATGGATTCTCCCACGGTCTAAGCAAGTGTGCACACGGGTGCCGACCGTTCGAATCCCATCACCCACAAATACCGATAGGAAAGAAAAAAGCCGTCCCTATTGGGACGACTTTTTCTTTTCTGGGGTGGGTGATGGGATTCGAACCCACGAATACCGGAACCACAATCCGGTGCCTTAGGCCTCTTGGCGACACCCACCAAATATTTATTTGCGCTGATTGGTTGCCTTGGAAGTGGCACGCCAGGAGGGACTCGAACCCCCGACCTACTGCTTAGAAGGCAGTTGCTCTATCCAACTGAGCTACTGGCGCATTTGGAATGGAGCGGGTGACGGGAATCGGACCCGCGTATCCAGCTTGGAAGGCTGGTGTTCTA
>JAZSHB010000119.1:0-66663 GCA_045533015.1 Faecousia sp. | reverse complement strand
TCGATGTTGCGACCATTGCTTGTGTTGGAACCGGTGCCTTTCTCGTTGACACGACCACGGGCAACGCAGTACTTACGACGGCCGGTGCCGTAGTCATACTTCTTAGTGCTTTCGTACATGATCGTTTACCTCCAAATCAGTCCAGGGTCCAGGCTTCGGGCTTCTGGGCAGCGTGGGGATGCTCGTTGCCCTTGTACAGGTGCAGACGGCCCAGGCAGTGACGGCCCAGGGTGTTCTTGGGCAGCATACCCTTGACAGCCAGCTCCATAGCGTAGTCGGAGCGGTTCTCCATCATGATACGAGCCTTGGTTTCCTTCAGACCGCCGACCCAGCCGGATACGCGGTAGTAGGTCTTCTGCTCAGCCTTCTTGCCGGTCAGAACAGCCTTGTCGGTGTTGATGACGATGACATTGTCACCGCAGTCAACGTTGGGGGGGAAATCGACCTTGTGCTTGCCGCGAAGCAGGTTAGCGACGGTCACAGCGGTGCGGCCCAGGGGCTTGCCGGCAGCATCGATGACGTACCACTTGCGCTCCACGGTCTCCTTTTTAGCCAGTGTAGTGGACATTATGCGTTCCTCCAATTAGGTAAAATATTTTGACAAATCATAGCGCAGGCATTACAATGTCTGCAAAACGCTTGATTTTTATATCATATGGTTTTTTAAATGTCAACCGCTTTTTTGGGGAATTTTATAAAAAACATTATAAACTTTAATAAACGCTAATATTCTCTTAAATGCTCTTATATACTCACTTTGCATTTTTGCTAAAAACAGGAGGACTGTAAACAATGCACAGACTGGTTGGCTTAGTGCGGCGCTGCGTGGAAGATTATAATATGATAGAGGATGGTGACCGCATCGGTGTTGGCGTATCCGGCGGAAAGGATTCTTTGGCGCTGCTGGTGTTTCTTGCTGAGCTTAAAAAATATCACAGTAAGCGTTTTACGTTGGATGCGATTACAATAGATATGGGTCTGGGAATGGATTATAGCCGAATCGAACAGCTGTGTAAGCAGCTGGATGTGCCGTTTACCCTTGTGCAGACCCAGATCGGACCGATCATCTTCGACCACCGCAAAGAGAAGAACCCTTGCTCTATGTGCGCAAAAATGCGCAGAGGTGCGTTGAATCAAGCGCTGCTGGACAGAGGACTTAATAAGCTTGCCTTGGGACATCACTATGACGATGCGGTCGAGACTTTTATGATGTCGCTGGTTTACGAGGGGCGCATCAGTTGTTTTCAGCCGGTGACGGAGCTGGATCGCACCGGTATCGTTCAGATCAGACCGATGCTCTACATTCATGAGAAAACGATCGACAGCTTTGCCGTGCGGCAAAATTTACCGGTGCTGTCCAACCGTTGCCCTGTGGATAAACACACAAAGCGAGAGGAGATCAAGACACTTGTATACGATCTCAGCGCCACGTATCCGGATCTGAAGGAACGGATATTTGGTGCGATGCAACGATTTCCACTGCCTTGCTGGGAGCCTCGTGGACGGTATAAGAGACCGAAGGATGACCTGTAACAGAAGCGATGAAACGGGAAATATGCGTATGAATATGGCACTACCAGGGAAAACTGCTTCCAAGAGGTGGTAAAAATGGTAAAAGGGATCTCACGACAGGTGATCGTTGTCCATTCCCCGGAGCCCAAGCTTTTTGAGCAGGCTATATTTATTTTGCGGGATGATGCTATTGGTCAGGAGGGTGTCACAGATGAGGCGCTTCTGAGGGAAGCTAAAAAGCTGATCAGCCAACCCTCTCCCAGAAAAACAAAGGTCTTTTATGCCGGACCGGTATGGGCGTGTGGCGGCGCTCTGCTCACAGGCGTTGTGTGGCTGATCAGCACATTGCTGTGACTTGCGAAACATAGCTGCTTGTGTTATAATCTCCCAATAGGGAGGTGGCAGCTGTGCGTATGGGAAACATAGAAATGAATGATCCGCTGATATTGGGACCTATGGCAGGTGTGACCGACTGGGCGTTCCGCACAGTTTGCGCTGAACTGGGTGCCGATATTACTGTGACCGAGATGGTATCCTCTCGGGCGCTTGTTTACCAGGATAAAAAGAGCAGGGCACTGCTGCGCAGGAACGAAGAATGCGTCTGCGGTGCGCAGATATTTGGTAATGACCCGGAAATCATGGCGCAGGCTGCCCAGCTTGCTGTTGAGATATCACGATGCGATTTTATTGATATCAATATGGGCTGCCCCATGCCAAAGATCGCCAACTCCGGCGATGGCTGCGGGCTGATGCGCACACCGGAGCTGGCAGGGGATATCGTTAGGGCGGTGGTAAGGGCAGTGGATGTTCCTGTGACGGTGAAATGCCGTCTTGGTTGGGATAAAGGTTCTGTTAATGTCCTTGATTTTACGCAAAGAATGGAAGATAATGGCGCTTCCATGCTGACAGTTCACGGACGAACCAGAAGTATGCTTTATACCGGCATTGCTGACTGGGATATGATTGCAAAGGTCAAGCAGCAACGCAGTATTCCTGTGATCGCCAATGGCGATATTGTAAGCCCCGAAGCAGCAGAGCGCTGTAAAAAATGGACTGGGGCTGACGGCTTCATGATCGGCAGAGCCACTTTTGGTGACCCGTGGATCTTTGCACAGGTGAAGGCAAAGCTGTCCGGAATGCCTGTTCCGGAAAAACCGGAGCTTGCAAAACGGGTGGACTTGGCTGTGAGACAGTTTACCCTTGCTTATGAGGACAAAGGCGAGCATATCGCGTGTTTGGAAGCCAGAAAGCATTTTGCGTGGTATTTGCGGGGCGTAGCCTATGCAAACTACTATAAGGAGCAGATCTCCGGAATACAGACAATGGAGGATATTTATCGCATTGCCGAAGGTATCCGCCGTGACTTGAAATAATTACAAGGTATCGATCAAGCTGCCGTTTCACATCCTAATGCACGAGGTGAGGGATATGAAGCGGCGGCTTTTTATAATATTAGCACTTACCGTTATACTTGCAGTTCCGGTTCATGGGGAAACGATTCGGTGGGTGGATTTTAAGGTTCCGTATGAGTCGTTGAAATATGCAATGGATACAGACATCGCCTCCGCTGATCAGCAGAAACACATCAGCTGGATCGATACGCTGGCGTTGGCTGCCTGTCGGACAGGTGGAAAATGCGGTCTGTCATCTGTGAAAAAAGCAGTGAATGATTTGAAAGGGGATCGTTCTGCTGAGGAATTGCTTGGGAGCCTGTACCAATACTATTCCTATTATCATACAGCATATGAAGGCGCATTGGGCGGGCTGCTTGGTTCCTATGCTATTGAAATAGACGGAGAATGGAAACCAACTTACGGCTTGAAGGCATTTTCGCCCATCGCCGCCGGATATGGCTACAGCCATTGCTCTGATTTCGGCAACAGCCGTTCCTTCGGCTTTGCAAGAAAGCATTTGGGGAATGATCTGATGGGTGGATTGGGTACACCTGTTGTTGCTGTAGAGGGCGGTGTTGTAGAGGCAATGGGATGGAACCGATATGGTGGCTGGCGCGTCGGTATTCGCTCTTTTGATTCTAAACGCTACTACTATTATGCGCATCTGCAAAAGGACAAACCTTTTGCCGACGGGTTACAGGAAGGAGATATCGTTCAGGCGGGTCAGCTGATCGGGTTTATGGGGAGAACCGGATATTCTGACCGGGAGAATGTCAATAATATTGAAACCGTGCATTTGCACTTTGGTATGGAACTGGTCTTTGATGAAAGACAGAAAGAATGCAATTCCGAGATTTGGATCGATGTGTATGATATCGTAAGACTATTAAGCGCGCACCGCAGCAGCTACCGGAAAAACGGTGACAAATGGGAGCGTGTATATCCTTTTGTTGATTTGGATATCGAAGCGTATCCTGAGCAATCGTTTTTTGGTCAAAATTAAGCTGAAAAAGTCATTCACGGGGTTTGACAAAATTCTGTCCCTGTGATATACTTACTCAGATAAATTTGCTTAGGAGGGTATCATAATGATGAGCGCTTCTGTCGAAATGAAGACTGTCGGATGCTCCCTGGATGATGTTTTTTCTTCTGCTTCTGCGTTGCAGAGGGAACTTATTCCCTTTAACACCCCCCAATATGCTGTTTTTCCCGGCTTTTGCGATGTGCATGTGCATTTCCGTGAGCCGGGATTTTCTTATAAAGAAACGATCCGAACCGGTTCGTTGGCGTCTGCAAGGGGCGGCTATACCGCTGTATGCACGATGCCAAATCTTGACCCGGTCCCGGACAGCAGGGAGAATCTTCAGAAGCAGTTGGATCTAATCCGCCGGGATGCTGCGATTCATATCTATCCATACGGTGCCATAACTGTAGGTGAGAAAGGCGAGCAACTTGCGGCGCTTGTGGATATGGCAGGGGATGCGATCGCCTTTTCTGACGACGGCAGGGGGATCCAAAGCGATGACATGATGCGTCAGGCGATGCTGCAGGCAAAATCTCTGGGAAAGCTGATCGTAGCCCATTGTGAGGTCAACAGTCTTCTGCACGGGGGTTATATCCACGACGGAGATTACGCCCGCAAGCACGGACATAAAGGTATATGCAGTGCCAGCGAATATGAGCAGATTGCCAGAGACCTCCGGCTGGCGGAGGAAACAGGCTGTCAGTACCATGTCTGCCATATTTCCGCAAAGGAGAGCGTGGAGCTGATACGACAGGCAAAGGCAAGGGGTGTGGATGTGACTTGTGAGACAGCCCCGCACTACCTGGTGATGAATGACGGCGATCTCCAGGAGGACGGACGCTTCCGGATGAACCCGCCGATACGCAGTGAGGAGGACAGGCTTGCGCTGATCGAGGGGATCAAAGACGGCACTATCGATATGATCGCAACGGATCATGCACCCCACAGTCAGGAAGAAAAAGCAAAGGGACTGGAAGGCAGCGCCTTTGGTATCGTGGGCATTGAAACAGCTTTTCCGGTATTGTATACCCATTTGGTACTGCCGGGTATCATTACTCTTGAGAAACTCATTGAGCTGTTGGCGGTCAATCCCCGCAGGCGATTCGCAATTCCCCTTGGTGAGGATTTTACTGTCTGGAACCTGGATAAGGAAATCACAGTCGATCCTTCTTTGTTTTTGTCAAAAGGAAAGGCGACCCCCTTTACCGGTTGGAAACTGAAGGGTGAATGTGTACTGACTGTTTGTAACGGAACTGTTGTTTACAGGAAATAATTGCAGGAGGAATATGTTATGGCAAAGAGAACGGATATTAAGAAGGTTTTGATTATTGGCTCCGGTCCGATCGTGATCGGACAGGCAGCTGAGTTTGACTATGCCGGTACTCAGGCGTGTCTGGCACTGAAGGAAGAGGGCTACGAGGTCGTTTTGTGCAATTCCAACCCTGCTACGATCATGACCGATACCACCATTGCAGATAAAGTGTACATGGAACCCTTGACCTTGGAGTATATCGCCAAGATTCTGCGTTATGAGCGTCCGGATGCTATTATCCCCGGACTCGGCGGTCAAACCGGTCTGAACCTTGCGATGCAGCTGGAAAAGAAGGGCGTGCTGAAGGAATGTAATGTCGAGCTTCTGGGCACCAGCAGTGCATCGATCGAACGGGCAGAGGATAGAGAGCTTTTCAAGGAAATGTGTGAAGCCATCGGTGAGCCGGTCATTCCCTCTGAGATCACCTATTCTATCGAGGAAGCGAAGGAAGCTGCTGCGCGTATCGGCTATCCCGTTGTGCTGCGCCCTGCCTTCACACTTGGCGGCACCGGTGGTGGGTTCGCTTACAGCGAAGAGGAACTGGTGGAAATCGGTCTGAACGCATTTAAACTCTCTCCTGTTCACCAGGTGCTGATCGAAAAGAGCGTCAAGGGCTACAAGGAGATCGAGTTTGAGGTCATGCGCGACAGTAATGACCACGCGATCACCATCTGCGGTATGGAGAACATCGACCCTGTTGGCGTCCATACCGGTGACTCTATTGTTGTGGCACCGATCATGACACTCAATGATCATGATCTGAAGATGCTTAACGATTCCGCAATTAAGATCATTCGGGAGCTGAAGATCGAAGGCGGCTGTAATGTTCAGTTTGCCCTTAATCCCCATTCCAGCGAGTACTATCTTATCGAAGTGAACCCCAGAGTCTCCCGTTCTTCTGCGCTGGCATCCAAGGCCTCCGGCTATCCTATTGCCCGTGTTACAGCCAAGATCGCGGTCGGCATGGCGCTGGAGGATATTAAGATCGCCAATACCAATGCTGCCTTCGAGCCTGTACTGGATTATGTGATCGCAAAGCTCCCCAGATTCCCCTTTGATAAGTTTACAGCGGCATCCAACCTGCTGGGTACACAGATGAAGGCTACCGGCGAAGTCATGGGTATTGGCTCTAATTTGGAAGAGGCGCTTTTGAAGGGCATTCGTTCTCTGGAGATCGGTGCTAACCATATGTATCTTTCCAAGTTTGATCATATGAGCGTAGAGGAATTGCTGGAATATATCAGCGTATTCCGTTCTGACAATATTTTTGCGATCGCGGAGTTGATCTATCACGGTGTCAGCATTGAGAAGCTGCATGAGATCACGCAGATTACGCCATACTTCCTGGAAGCAATAAAAAACATCATTGACATGGAAGAAACGCTGCGGATCGATAAGGGGATCGATGCTCTGACGACAGCAAAGAAGATGGGCTTCAGCGATAAGTATATTGCCCGGCTGTGGAAGTGCGATGAACTGGATGTCTATAAAATGCGCAAGGAAAACAATTTGTTCCCTGTGTTCAAAATGGTCGACACCTGCCATACGGGCGCGTATATTCCTTATTTCTATTCCTCCTATACGGGAGATAACGGCTCCCGTTTGACAGATAAGAAGAAGATCGTGGTTTTGGGTGCCGGTCCGATTCGTATCGGACAAGGTGTGGAGTTTGACTATTCTACTGTTCATGCAGTCACAACCATCAAGAATTCCGGCTACGAGGCTATTATCATCAACAACAATCCGGAGACGGTCTCCACGGACTACACGACTGCTGATAAGCTTTACTTTGAACCGCTGACACCTGAGGATGTCATGAACATCATCGAATTTGAAAAGCCGGAGGGCGTTATTGCGTCTCTGGGCGGTCAGACTGCTATCAACCTCGCACAGCCGCTGATGGAGCGCGGCGTTAAGATCATCGGCACAGATTGTGCTGCGATCGAGCGCGCAGAGGACCGGAACGCCTTTGAGAATCTGCTCAATGAGCTGAATATTCCCCGCGCCAAGGGTCGTGCGGTTACGAAGATCGAGGACGGAATCTCCGCGGCTGCGGAGATCGGCTATCCCGTTCTGGTGCGTCCCAGCTTTGTTCTGGGCGGTAGAGCAATGCAGATCGTTGCCAACGAGGATCAGCTGCGGCACTATTTGAAGACTGCGGTTGAGATCGACGAGGATAAGCCGGTGCTGGTGGATAAGTATATCCAGGGCAAGGAAGTAGAGGTCGACGCCATCTGCGACGGTATTAATGTGTTCATTCCGGGTATTATGGAGCTGGTGGAACGGACCGGTGTCCACTCCGGTGACTCCATGAGTGTCTATCCGTCCTTCTCTATTTCCAATAAGGTCAAGGGCACGATCCTGCAGTACGCGAAGAAACTAGGACTGGGAATCGGTATCGTTGGTCTTTACAACATTCAGTTCATTGTTGACAAGGATGACAATGTTTTCATCATCGAGGTCAACCCCCGTTCCTCCCGTACTGTGCCGTTCCTCAGCAAGGCAACGGGCTTTAGCCTGGCGGATATTGCTACAGAGGTCATATTAGGCAAGAGCCTGAAGGAACAGGGTCTGTTTGACATTTACCCTGAGGAGAAAAAGCGCTGGTATGTCAAGGCGCCTGTGTTCTCCTTCAATAAACTCCGGGGTCTGGATGCTTACCTGTCTCCGGAAATGAAGTCTACCGGTGAAGCCATTGGTTATGATGACAAGCTCAACCGTGCGCTGTATAAGGCGCTGCAGGCATCCGGTATGCATTTGCAGAACTACGGTACCGTATTTGCAACGATTGCAGATAAGGACAAGGAGGAGGCACTGCCGCTGATCCGTCGGTTCTATAACTTGGGCTTCAACATCCAGGCGACAGAGGGTACGGCGCGGTTCCTTAAGCGTAACGGTATCCGCACGCATATCCTTGGCAAAATCAGCGAGGGCAGCGAGGAGATCCCGGATGCCTTGCGGCAGGGTCACATTGCCTATGTGCTCAATACAAGAGATCCCGGCTCCGAGGGTACCAATAACGATGGACAGCAGATTCGCCTTCTGGCAACAGAGAATAATGTGACGATCTTTACTGCATTGGATACAGTAAATGTTCTTCTGGATGTATTGGAAGAAACGACCCTGACCATTTCCACCATCGATTCGTAAGAGGTGTATATGAAACAGAGTTTGTTTGAAATTATTGAGAACACACCGCTGACGGAAAGCGTCTATAAAATGACGCTTTCCGGAGATGTGTCGGCGATCACCGCACCGGGGCAGTTTGTCAATATCAAGCTGGATGGGCTGTTTCTACGCCGACCGATCTCTGTTTGTGATGTGGGTCCCAATACGCTGACGATCATTTATAAGGTGGTTGGCAAGGGAACACGGCAGATGTCACAAATGAGATCCGGTGTATTAGATGTTTTGACAGGTCTTGGTAATGGTTATGACCTGCGCACAGCAGGGGACAGACCGGTTCTGATCGGAGGCGGTGTGGGTGTACCGCCTATGTATCTACTTGCAAAGAAACTGGTCGCAGAAGGGAAGAAGGTCAGCGTTATCTTAGGCTTTAACACCCGGGACGAGATCTTTTACGAGGATGCATTTAAGGCGCTGGGCGCAGAGGTGACTGTGACCACTGTTGACGGCTCCTACGGTGTGAAGGGTTTTGTTACGGATGCATTGAAGCAGATGGACTACACTTATTTCTATACCTGCGGTCCCGAGCCTATGCTAAGGGCTGTCTTCTCTGCTTCGGCAACCTCCGGACAGATGAGCTTTGAAAAGCGAATGGGCTGTGGCTTTGGCGCCTGTATGGGCTGCTCCTGCAAGACGATCACCGGCTATAAGCGCATTTGCAAGGAAGGTCCTGTGCTGCGGAAGGAGGAGATCCTATGGGAAGATTAAGTGTAAACCTGTGCGGCATTGAACTGGACAATCCTGTGATTCCGGCATCCGGTACATTTGGCTACGGCTATGAGTATGCCTCGTTATATGATATCAACTGCCTGGGGACGTTCTCCTTTAAGGGGACAACAAAGGACCCGCGCTTTGGTAACCCAACACCGCGAATCGCTGAATGTACCGCAGGGATGATCAATGCCGTTGGACTGCAAAATCCCGGTGTTGAAAAAGTTATCTCTGATGAGCTGCCCAGACTGAAGAATGTCTTCCATAAGCCTGTGATGGCGAATGTCAGCGGTTTTAGCGTTGAGGATTATGCGTACACCTGTGAGAAGCTGGACGCGCAGGAACAGGTTGGCTGGCTGGAGGTCAATGTCAGCTGCCCCAATGTTCATGGAGGCGGAATGAGCTTCGGTACAGACCCGAAGGCAGCGGCGGAGGTGACCACTGCCGTCAAGAAGGTCACAACTAAGCCTGTAATCGTAAAGCTTTCTCCCAATGTGACGGATATCGTTTCTATCGCAAAAGCGTGTGAGGATGCCGGTGCAGACGGCATCAGCCTGATTAATACCATGCTCGGTATGCGGATTGATCTGCGCACAAGAAGACCTGTGATCGCTAATAAAATGGGCGGTTTTTCCGGTTCTGCTATCTTCCCGGTTGCTGTACGGATGATCTATCAGGTGGCAAATGCTGTGAAAATCCCGGTTGTTGGCATGGGTGGCGTTTCCACGCCGGAGGATGTTATAGAAATGATGCTGGCAGGCGCGACTGCTGTGGAGGTCGGCGCGGCAAACCTGGTCGACCCCTATGCTTGCAAAAAAATCATTGATGAGCTTCCGGGCGTTATGGATGCATACAGAATCGATACTTTAAGAGAAATTATAGGAGGGGTAAGGTAATGGGTAAGGATGTAATCGTTGCTTGTGATTTTGCCAGCGCGGAGCAGACTTTTGCTTTTTTGGACAAATTCACGGGCCGCAAACCGTTTGTTAAGATCGGCATGGAGCTGTACTATGCTGAGGGTCCCGATATCGTCCGACAGATCAAGGCTCGTGGACATAAGATATTTCTGGATCTGAAGCTCCACGACATTCCTAATACTGTTAAAAAAGCAATGGCGGTTCTGCGGAATCTGGACGTGGATATCACAAACCTTCACGCTGCCGGCACTACTGCTATGATGCAGGGGGCGTTGGAGGGACTTACGCGTCCAGACGGTACAAGACCCCTGCTGATCGCAGTCACCCAGCTGACATCTACTGACCAGGAGAGCATGGAACGGGATATTCTGATCCGTGAACCCATCGATCAGGTGGTCATGCACTATGCAAAGACTGCGAAAAATGCTGGCTTGGATGGTATTGTTTGCTCCCCCCTGGAGGCGGGAAAGGTTCATGAAGTCTGCGGCAGCACATTTCTTACCATAACACCCGGCGTCCGGTTTGCGGACGGAGATGTTGGGGATCAGAAGCGGGTTATGACACCTGCACAGGCAAAGCAGATCGGCTCTGATTACATCGTGGTTGGCCGTCCCATTACAGCTGCTGAGGATCCTGTTGCAGCATACGAGCGCTGTATTGCTGAATTTGTCGATTAAGGAGAAGTATATGGAAAGCTATAAGAGAGAATTTATTCAGTTTTTGCAGAATGCCGGTGTGTTGAAGTTTGGTGATTTTACCGCAAAAAGCGGCAGAAAGATTCCTTATTTTATTAACGCCGGAGATATCAAGACCGGCGATCAGATCGCGAAGCTGGGCGAGTTTTATGCCAAGGCATATATGGAGAAGGTCGGCAAAAAGCCTACTGTGCTGTACGGACCTGCTTACAAGGGCATTTCCATTGCTGTGGCTTCTGCTGTTGCTCTGTCCAAAGAAGGTCTGGATGTTCCCTTTTTCTTCAACCGTAAGGAAGCAAAGGACCATGGCGAAGGCGGTGTCTTTGTAGGCTATGTGCCTAAAGCAGGCGAGGAGATCGTTATTGTTGAGGATGTTATTACGGCAGGTACAGCCATCCGCGAAAGTATGGCGATCTTGGGCGGACTTGAAGGTGTCAAGGTCACAGCTACCTTTGTTATGGTTGACCGAAAGGAAAAGGGAAAAGGCGACAAATCTGCGATGGCAGAGGTGGAGGAAGAATTTGGCTTCCCTGTTTATTCTGTCGTAGATGTGTACGATATTATTGCATATCTGGAAGAGGATGCGGCAAATGCTGAGAATGTTGCACGCATCAGAAATTACCTTGCCGTGAATGGAGCGAAATCATGAGAAGTCTGATCGATATTACGGATTTTTCCGTTGAGGAATTGGATGAACTTCTGAAAACAGCCTGTGATATTAGCGAAAATCCTGAGAAATACGCGGAAGCCTGCCACGGTAAAAAGCTTGCTACGCTTTTCTTTGAGCCTTCTACCCGGACACGGCTGAGCTTTGAAGCGGCAATGATGGAGCTGGGCGGAAATGTAATTGGGTTCAGCGAGGCAAGCTCGTCTTCTGCGTCTAAGGGTGAGAGTATCGCTGATACCGCGAAGATCATCAGTTGCTACGCAGATATTATTGCCATGCGTCATCCGAAGGAGGGGGCACCCTATGTTGCTGCAAAAAATGCCACGATCCCTGTTATCAACGCAGGCGATGGCGGTCATTGCCATCCGACTCAGACGCTTGCAGATCTGCTGACGATATATCGGGAAAAGGGCAGATTGGATGATCTGACCATTGGCTGCTGCGGCGATCTGAAATACGGAAGGACAGTCCATTCTTTACTTGCAGCGCTGACGCGTTACAAAAACATCAAGATCATTCTGATCTCCCCGAAAGAGCTGCAGCTTCCTGATTACACCAAACGGGAAATTCTGGAGGCAAACGGGCTGTCCTATGTGGAAACGACATCCTTGGAGGAGGTCATGCCGCAGCTGGATGTGTTGTATATGACCCGCATACAGCAGGAACGGTTTGATAGCTACGATGAGTACATGCGCCTAAAGGACAGCTATATTCTGACGGTGGAAAAGATGGCGACCGCAAAGCCGGATATGCGTATCCTGCATCCGTTGCCAAGAGTTAACGAGATTAGCGTCAAGATCGATAACGATCCCAGAGCTGCTTATTTCCGTCAAGCGCTTAACGGCAAGTTTATGCGCATGGCACTGATACTCAAGCTGCTGAAGGAAGCGCGGGAAGGCGTGCAAGCTGAGGAGCTGAGTGATATTCTGATCGATGAGCTGCACTGTGACAATCCCAGGTGTATTACATCCACAGAGCAGGAGATCGCCCATATCTTCAAGTGCGTAAATGCAGAGAATAATATTTACCGTTGTGTCTATTGTGAGGCAAAAAAGAAGCGCAGTTAAATCAAATACCCCTTGGTTTGATGCGACAAATTAGCACAAAATCAAGCGTCGAGCCAAGGGGTTTGGTGTAAAAGAGACAAAAATCAAAAATACTCTTTGTTGTTTCTTGACAGTCTTTGCACCACATGATAAAATTGGGTTGTAATTTTGAATAACGCTTTCTGCGACTGACGGAATATGTGGAGCACCACAAAGGAACAGAGAGTGCCGGCTTTTGCCGATCAGCCGACCGTCTGGGCGCGTTTAGCAGTATAGGCTAAGTGCGCTCATTTATCATTTATTGGAGGTTGTGTATGAAAAAAGTAGGTATTATCATGGGAAGCGACAGTGATCTGCCGATCATCCAGAAGACTGTTGATACCCTGAAGGGTCTGAATATCCCTTTCGAGGTGCATGTGTATTCTGCTCATAGAACACCCGTCGAAGCTAGGGATTTTGCACTTTCCGCAAGGACAAACGGCTTCGGCGTTATTATTGCTGCGGCGGGTATGGCTGCCCATCTGGCAGGTGCGATTGCTGCCAATACAACACTGCCTGTGATCGGCATTCCCTGTAAGGGTGCTGTGCTGGACGGCATGGATGCGCTCTTGTCTACTGTGCAGATGCCTACTGGTATCCCTGTGGCGACTGTTGCGATCAACGGAGGTGCAAATGCTGCGTTGCTTGCCGCACAGATCCTGGCAGTCTCTGATGCAGAGCTGGCGGCTAAGCTGGACGCAAAGCGCCAAAACGATGCAAAGGCAGTTCTTGAAAAGGATGCCGGCATCATTGACAGATTGTAAGACCTGGTAACAACCATTTCAATACAAACAAAGGAGATCATAATTATGGAAAAGAAGCTTGTGTACACCGGTAAGACGAAGGATGTATTTGCGCTGGACAACGGCAACTATCTGCTTAAGTTCAAGGATGACTGCACGGGTAAGGACGGCGTTTTTGATCCCGGTGAGAACGCAGTTGGTCTGACGATCGAGGGCGTCGGCGACGTTAACCTGCGTATGAGCGTCTATTTCTTTGAGAAGATCAATGCCGTTGGCATCAAGACCCACTATGTAAGTGCGGATCTGAATAACACCACTATGGAGGTCCTGCCTGCTAAGGTGTTCGGCAAGGGTCTGGAGGTCATCTGCCGCTATAAGGCTGTTGGTTCCTTCTTCCGCCGCTACTCTGATTATATCGAAGAGGGTGCTGATCTGCCCGCATATGTGGAGACAACCTTCAAAAACGATGAGAAGGGTGATCCTCTGGTCACAAAGGACGGTCTGGTGGATCTGGGCGTAATGACCGCAGAACAGTATGACGATCTGAAGGCTATGACCCAGGCGATCACTAAGATCGTTGCGGATGACCTGAAGCAGAAGGGTCTGGATATGTACGATATCAAGTTCGAGTTTGGTTATGATGCTGATGGCAAGGTTATGCTGATCGACGAGATCGCTTCCGGCAATATGCGTGTCTACAAGGACGGCAAGTATGTGGATCCTATGACACTGAACAAGCTGTTCTTTGCTTGATTTAAGATAGATACTAAAGGAGCAGATCATGGGCGGATTTTTTGGAATCACATCTAAATACGATTGTATGGTAGATGTGTTCTTTGGCGTGGATTACCATTCTCATTTGGGAACACGCCGTGGTGGCATGGCAGCTTTTGATAAGGATATTGGTTTACAGAGAAAGATACACAATATTGAGAACTCACCGTTTCGAACGAAGTTTGAGGGTATCTTTGATGAAATGCAGGGTACCTCTGTGATTGGCTGTATCAGCGACAGTGATCCGCAGCCTATGCTGATTCGTTCTCAGTTGGGTACCTTTGCCATCGCAACTGTTGGTATCGTGAACAACGCCGATGCATTGATCGATCAATACCTTTCTCTGAGTGGCGGACATTTTGATGCCATGACCGGCGGGAAGGTCAATACAACTGAACTTGTTGCTGCCCTGATCGCACAGAAAAGCAGCTTTGTTGAAGGTATTCGTTTTGCGCAAAATGTTATTGAGGGAACTGCCAACATTCTTATTTTGAAGGATGACGGGAAGTTGATCGCTGCCCGTGACCGCTTGGGCAGGATTCCTGTTCAGATCGGAAAGAATGAAGACGGCTACTGTGCCTCCTTTGAGCAGTTTGCGTATACTAAGCTGGGCTATGAGCATGTTAAAGAGCTTGGTCCCGGAGAGATCGTTGAGCTTTCCCCGGACAAAATGGTGCAGCTGGCTGAGTCAGGTGAGGAAATGCGTATGTGCGCCTTCCTCTGGAGTTACTATGGCTATCCAACCTCCACTTATGAGGGCGTGAATGTTGAGGCAATGCGTTACCGTAACGGTGCGGCGATTGCTGAGCGAGATATGGCACAGGGCAGATCTATGGAAATTGACTATGTCGGTGGTGTTCCGGATTCCGGCACGCCCCATGCCATTGGTTATGCCAACCGTACAGGCAAGGCGTTCGCCCGGGCGTTTATCAAGTACACGCCCACATGGTCCAGAAGCTTTACCCCTGCCAGACAGTCTGACCGAAAAAAAATCGCAAAAATGAAACAGATTCCGGTACATGAACTAATTGTCGGCAAGAATCTGCTTTTTGTAGACGATTCGATCGTTCGTGGCACACAGCTGCAGGAGACCGTGGAATTTCTCTACGATAACGGTGCAAAATCCGTTCATATGCGCTCGGCATGCCCGCCTATTATGTATGGCTGTAAGTATTTGAACTTCTCCCGTTCTACCAGCGATATGGACCTGATCTCCCGTCGGGTTATTGTTGAACTGGAAGGGGAGGAAGGACTAAAGCATATTGATGAGTATGCTGACGGCAATACGGAGCGCGGCAAGGCCATGCGCAAAACTATCTGCGAGAAATTCAAATTTGCATCCCTGGGCTTCCAGACGATCGAGGGTGTGGTCAATGCCATTGGTATTGAGCCGTGCAAGCTCTGCACCTATTGCTGGAACGGAAAAGAATAAGAAAAGGAGCTTCGATGATGGAAAAAAGCTATTCTGAGAGCTACGCTGCTGCCGGTGTTGACATTACTGCCGGATATCGCGCAGTTGAATTGATGAAGAAGCATGTAGCCCGCACCCGTAACGAGGGCTGCCTTGACGATGTCGGTGGTTTTGGAGGTTGCTTTGGACTTCCTGTTTCCGGAATGGAGGAACCGGTCCTTGTCTCCGGTACTGACGGCTGCGGCACGAAGGTAAAGCTTGCGATTCTTATGGACAAGCATGACACCATCGGTATCGATGCCGTTGCCATGTGTGTTAATGATATTATCTGCGTCGGTGCGAAGCCGCTGTTTTTCCTTGACTATATTGCTTGTGGCAAGAATGTTCCTGAGAAAATCGCGCAGATTGTCAGCGGTGTTGCTGAGGGCTGTGTTCAGTCCGGTGCTGCGTTGATCGGCGGTGAAACAGCTGAGCATCCAGGCATGATGCCTGTTGAGGACTATGACCTTGCCGGATTTGCGGTGGGCATCGTGGATAAGAAAAAAATTCTCGATAACAGCACGATGGCACCTGGTGATGTTGTGATCGCGCTGCCCTCTACCGGTATCCATTCCAACGGCTTCAGTCTTTGCCGTAAGGTTTTTGATATCGACAATAACAATCCTCAGCTGTATGTCCCGCAGGATGATTTGGGCGGTAGGACGATTGCTGAAGCACTGCTGACTCCCACAAAGATCTATGTCAAGCCTGTTCTTGCGTTGCTTGAAAAGGTGAATGTTAAGGGTATCAGCCATATCACCGGCGGCGGTTTTTACGAGAATATTCCCCGTAGCATCCCCGACGGTCTTGGTGCCAAGATCGATCGCAGCGCGGTCAAGGTACTGCCGATTTTTGACCTGATTGCAAAGACAGGCAACATTCCCGAGCGTGATATGTTCAATACATATAACATGGGTGTTGGCATGAGCATCGTTGTCCCGGAAAACGAGTTAACAACGGCTCTTGATATTCTTAAAGCGCACGGTGAAGATGCTTATGTGATCGGTAGGATCGAGGCATCTGAAGAAAAAATCGTTATCGAATAAGAGGGGAGAAGGGCATGGACAAAGCGAGAATCGCTGTGCTGGTCTCCGGTGGCGGCACAAATTTGCAAGCACTGATCGATGCACAAACCAGCGGAATTATTAAAAGCGGGGAGATCACGCTGGTCATTTCAAACAATCCGGATGCCTATGCGCTGGAGCGTGCAGCGAAGTCCGGTATTGCATCGCATGTGGTTACAAAAAAGGTCTGCGGCAGTCAGGAGAATTTTGAAAACAAGATCAAAAAGATCTTGACTGACAACAACATTGACCTGATCGTCCTTGCCGGTTTTATGTCGATTTTGAGTGAAAATTTCACAAGCGACTATCCGGAGCGTATCGTCAATGTCCATCCTTCCTTGATTCCTTCTTTTTGCGGCAAGGGCTATTACGGACTTCGTGTCCATGAAGAAGCACTTGCCTATGGTGTAAAAGTTACGGGGGCTACTGTCCATTTTGTTAACGAGATACCGGATGGCGGAAAAATTATTCTGCAGAAGGCGGTACAGATCGAAGACGGCGACACCCCGGAGATTCTGCAAAAACGGGTAATGGAGCAGGCTGAGTGGAAGATTCTGCCGGCTGCCGTTGAAATTATATGCAGGCAGCTTATTGGCTGACAGAAAGGAAAATTGCTATGAATGTTTATGAAATTGGTTCTCTTGGCGAGAAGCTTTCCACCAACAGCTATCCTGGACGGGGTATCGTTTTAGGTATGAGTCCCGACGGAAAGCATGCTGTAGCAGCTTACTTTATTATGGGTCGCAGCGTGAACAGCCGTAATCGTGTTTTTGTTGCAGAGCCGGATGGCATCCGCACGGAGGCGTATGACCCCAGTAAGATGGAGGATCCCAGCCTGATCATTTATCATCCTGTGCGTGAAGCAGGATGCGGACTGATCGTTACCAACGGTGACCAGACGGATACGATCTGGGAATATCTTGCAAAGGGCGAAAGCTGGGAAGCTGCTCTGCGTACCAGAAAATTTGAGCACGATGGTCCCAACTGGACGCCCCGCATCTCGGGTCTGCAGAGCCGGGATGGCAGCTACAAGATGTCCATTCTGAAGGCAGCAGATGCTGAAGGCAGCGCTTGTGCCCGCTTCTTCTATGAGTATCCCGGTATCAACGGGCTCGGTCACTTTATCCACACCTATGTGTGTGACGGAAATCCTGTGATTCCTACCTTCCAGGGCGAACCGGAACGAGTTGCCCTGCTTGATGATATAGACGCGTTTACGGATATGCTCTGGGAGAATCTTAACCCCGACAATAAAATTTCCCTGTTTGTCCGTTATACGGATGTAAAGACCGGAGCATTTGAGCAGCGCATACTTAACAAGCACGCATAAAAGGAGAGAATTAAAATGAAAGAATTCGAATTGAAATACGGCTGTAATCCCAACCAGAAGCCCTCTAAGATCTATATGCATGACGGCAGTGAGCTGCCCATTAAGATTCTCAACGGTCGCCCCGGTTATATCAACTTTCTGGATGCGTTGAATTCCTGGCAGCTGGTCAAGGAGCTGAATGAAGCCACCGGTATGTGCGCGGTAACATCTTTTAAGCATGTTTCTCCCACATCTGCTGCTGTTGGCAAGATTCTTTCTGACGATCTCAAGAAGGCTTGTTTTGTAGACGATGTAGAAGAACTGGATGCAAGCCCCCTTGCCTGCGCTTATGCCCGTGCCCGTGGCACTGATCGTATGTGTTCCTTTGGCGACTGGGTCGCTCTGTCCGATGTATGCGACGCAACAACTGCAAAGCTGATCGCCCGGGAGGTTTCTGACGGCGTGATTGCGCCCGGATATACGCAGGAAGCATTGGCAATCCTGCAGGCTAAGCGCAAGGGTAGCTATAATGTGGTTGAAATAGATCCGAACTATATTCCTGCAGAAGCGGAGCACAAGCAGGTCTATGGTATTACCTTCCAGCAGGGGCGCAACAATTTTAAGATCGGTGAAGAATTGCTTACCAATATTGTCACCGAAAACAAGGTGCTGCCTGACAGTGCAAAAATCGACCTGATCGTTGCGCTTATTACGCTTAAATATACCCAGTCCAACTCCGTGTGCTTTGCGTATGACGGCCAGGCGATCGGTGTTGGTGCCGGTCAGCAGTCCCGTATCCATTGTACCCGTCTTGCCGGCACGAAGGCAGATACCTGGTTCCTGCGTCAGCATCCAAAGACCCTGAACCTGCCCTTCCGGGAGGATCTGGGCCGTCCTAACCGGGACAATGTTATTGACGGATACATCAACGGTAACGAAGAGGATGTGTGTGCTGACGGTATTTGGCAGAACTATTTTACCAGCCAGCCGGAGCGTCTGACTGACGATGACAAGAAGGCTTGGCTGGCAAGCCGCCAGGATGTTGCACTGGGCTCGGATGCATTCTTCCCGTTCAGTGACAATATTAAGCGCGCTGCTGCATCCGGTGTTAAGTATATTGCTGAGCCCGGTGGCTCTATCCGGGATGATCTGGTCATTGAAGAGTGCAACAGGCGTGGTATGGTAATGGCGTTTACCGGAATGCGTTTGTTCCATCATTAATGGAGGATAACCATGAAGGTTATGGTAGTTGGCGGTGGCGGCAGAGAGCATGCCATCATCAAAAAATTAAAAGAGAATAAAACGATTACAGAGATCTTTGCATTGCCCGGCAATGGCGGTATTGCAATGGATGCTACATGTGTAGATATTTCGGCAACCGACTTAGATGGTGTAGCATCCTTTGCAAAGGAAAACGCCATCGATTATGCAGTCGTAGCACCGGATGATCCGCTGGTCCTGGGCTGTGTAGACAGGCTCAATGCCCTGGGAATACCGTGCTTCGGTCCGACGGCAAATGCTGCAATTATCGAAGGCAGTAAAGCATTTTCCAAAGATCTGATGAAGAAATATAATATTCCTACTGCTGCGTATGAGATCTTCACGGATATTCATAAAGCATTGGAATATGTACAGACCGCACCTATTCCCACTGTTATCAAAGCAGACGGTCTGGCACTTGGTAAAGGTGTTATTATTGCCCAGACCCGGCAGGAGGCAATCGACGCTGTCAACGATATGATGGCGAATGCTAAATTCGGCAAGTCCGGTTCTACCATCGTTGTAGAGGAATTTCTCACGGGACCGGAGGTTTCCGTCCTTGCCTTCACTGACGGTAAGGTAGTCAAGCCTATGATCTCCTCTATGGATCACAAGCGGGCAGGAGATAATGATACCGGTCTCAATACCGGCGGTATGGGTACGATCGCGCCAAATCCCTATTATACAACTGAAATTGCGCAAGTGTGCATGGAAACAATATTTTTGCCTACCATCCGTGCCATGAATGCTGAAGGGCGTACCTTTAAGGGCTGCCTGTATTTCGGTCTGATGCTGACACCCAGCGGTCCTAAGGTGATCGAGTATAACTGCCGGTTTGGTGACCCTGAGACCCAAGTGGTGCTGCCGCTTCTGGAAAGCGATCTGCTGACGGTCATGCAGGCTACTACCAACGGAACATTGGCAGATACGGATGTTGTCTTTTCTCAGAAGCACGCTTGCTGTGTTGTTACAGCTTCTGCAGGCTACCCGCTGAGCTATGAAAAGGGTTTTGAGATCACCATGACCCAGGATGCGGAGGCAGCTACCTTTGTTGCCGGCGCAAAGCTGCAGGGAGGCAGGCTTTTGACCTCCGGTGGTCGTGTTACCGGAACAACAGCTGTTGCGGACACCCTGGAGGAAGCGATCACTGAAGCGTATCGTCTTGCCGATGGAGTTGTGTTCGAGAAGGCTTACCGCAGAAGCGATATCGGTCAGCGAGGACTGGCTGCATATAAATAAGGAGGAATTTCCCCCATGGTTTATCGCGTATATGTAGAAAAAAAGAAGGGACAGACTCATGAGGCAGACAGCCTGCTGAAGCAGGTAAATGAGTTTTTGCAGATCAAGGGACTGTCCAGTGTGCGTGTTCTTAATCGGTATGATGTTGAAAAGATCGACGAACAGCTGTTCCGCTATGCTGTAAATACCGTCTTCTCTGAGCCTCAGGTAGACAATGTAAGCTATACCGTGCCTACCGGCTCTGTGGTTTTTGCAGTAGAACCTCTGCCCGGTCAGTTTGACCAGCGTGCGGATTCTGCAGCCCAGTGTATTCAGATATTATCTCAGGGTGAGCGTCCGCTGGTTCGCACTGCAAAGGTATACATTCTGGAAGGTGATCTGACTGCTGATGAGATAGCAGCGATTCGTAATCATGTTATTAACCCTGTGGAGTGCCGTGAAGCAAGCCTGGAGATGCCTTCTACACTTGAGATGGAAGTGACGATCCCGGAGTCAGTTGCTACAGTCAGTGATTTTCTGGACCTTGACAGAGACGGTCTTGCCCAAATGGTCAAAGACCTGGGTCTGGCTATGGATCTGGATGATATTACCTTCTGCCAGAATTATTTCAAAACTGAAAATCGCAACCCTACCATTACCGAAATTCGCATGATCGATACATACTGGTCCGATCATTGCCGTCATACCACCTTCAATACGACGATCGATAATGTGACTTTTGCGGATCCTCTCCTGCAAAGTGCGTATGAGGACTATATCGCTACCCGCAAGGAATTGGGACGCACAAAGCCCATTAACCTTATGGACATTGGTACGCTGGCGGGAAAGTATCTGCATAAAAATGGATACTTGGATAAGCTCTACGAATCCGAGGAGATCTACGCCTGTACCGTTCGGATGACCGTAACTGTTGACGGAGAGGAACAGCCCTGGCTCCTGCTGTTTAAGAACGAAACCCATAACCATCCTACGGAGATCGAGCCCTTCGGTGGTGCAGCCACCTGCATCGGCGGTGCGATCCGTGATCCCCTTGCAAGCCGTGCTTATGTTTATGCTGCAATGCGTGTGACCGGCGCTGCAGACCCCTTGAAGCCTGTTAATGAGACCATTAAGGGTAAGCTGCCCCAGCGCAAGATCGTTACTACCGCTGCTGCGGGATACTCCTCCTACGGCAACCAAATCGGTCTTGCTACCGGTATGGTAGATGAACTGTACCATCCCGGTTATGCTGCAAAGCGCATGGAGATTGGTGCTGTTGTGGGTGCGGTCCATGAGGATCACTCGAAGCCCGATTTTCCTGCTCCCGGTGATAAAGTCATCCTCCTGGGCGGTAAGACCGGTCGTGACGGCTGCGGTGGCGCAACCGGTTCTTCCAAGAGCCACACAGTAGAATCTCTGGGTTCCTGCGGTGCTGAGGTCCAAAAGGGTAATGCACCGGAGGAGCGTAAGCTTCAGCGCCTGTTCCGCAACGGCGAAGCAGCTGTTATGATCAAGCGCTGTAACGATTTTGGCGCTGGCGGTGTGTCTGTAGCCATCGGTGAACTTGCTGACGGTCTGGAGATCGATCTTAATAAGGTTCCGAAGAAATACGAGGGTCTTGACGGAACGGAGCTGGCGATCTCCGAATCCCAGGAGCGTATGGCGATCGTTGTTGCCGAAAAGAATGTAGAACGTTTCATGGAACTTGCTGATCAGGAAAACTTGGAGGCAACAGTTGTTGCTACGGTTACTGAGCAGGCAAGACTGAAGATGTATTGGAACGGTCAGACGATCTGTGATATCAGCCGGGAATTTCTTAACTCCAACGGTGCTGAGAAACATGTGGATGTAGACCTTGCAGCACCTGCTGATTTTACACCCGTGATCAAAGGCAGCTTTACAGAAAATATGAACCGGGTCGCTACCGACCTGAACACCTGCTCCAAGCGCGGACTTTCTGAGCGCTTTGATGCGACGATCGGTGCTGGTACTGTCTTGATGCCCTTTGGTGGAAAGCATCAGCAGACACCGATACAGGCAATGGTTCATAAGATCAGCCTGGAGAAGGGACATACCGATGACTGCTCGGTCATGAGCTGGGGCTATAATCCTTTCATTACGGAAAAGAGCCCTTATCACGGCGCCTATCTTGCGGTTGTGGAATCTGCCTCAAAGCTGATTGCCACCGGTGCCAGCTTCCAGGATGTTTATTTGACCTTCCAGGAGTACTTCCTGCGTGTTGGCAAGGACGCTAAGCGCTGGGGGCAACCTACGGCAGCACTTTTGGGTGCCTTTAAGGCGCAGATGGATCTGAAGATCGCTGCGATCGGCGGTAAGGATTCTATGTCCGGCACCTTTGAGGATATCGATGTGCCGCCGACGCTGGTCTCCTTCGCTGTCACCACTGAGAAAATTCAGAACATCATTTCCAATGAATTTAAGAAAAGTGGCAGTAAGGTTGTTTGTCTGCGTCCTGCATATGACGAAAACGGTCTGCCAAAGGCGGATTCTTTGCTGGCGATCTACGACCGTGTAACGCAGCTGATGCGTGCAGGCAAAGTTATTTCCTGTTACACACCCGGCTTAGGCGGTATAGGCGAGGCGATCATGAAGATGTGCTACGGCAACGGTCTGGGCTTTGCGTTTAACCGTACACTGTCCCTCTCGGACATCTTTGGCTACAGCTACGGTAGCTTCCTTCTTGAGGTTACCGAGGATATTGACGGTGCTGCTGAAATTGGTTGTGTTACGAATAACGGCAGTATCGCCTATGGCTCTGAGGGCGTGTCCCTTGCACAGCTGCAGAAGGCATATGAAGATAAGCTGGAACCTGTGTACGCCTGTAATATTCCGGATGCGGTGACACCCATAGAGACAGTATCTACCCCGGAAAAGACCCGTGTGGTACCTGCTGTGAAGGTCGCAAAGCCCAAGGTCCTTATTCCTGTATTCCCGGGAACCAACTGCGAGTACGATTCCGCCCGAGCAGTGGCTGATGCCGGCGCTGAACCGGAGATATTCGTTGTGAAGAATATGTCCGCTGATGCCATCAGCCGCAGTGTAGAGGCTTTTGCAAAGAAGGTAGGCGAAAGCCAAATCATCTTTGTTCCCGGCGGTTTCTCCGGTGGTGACGAGCCTGATGGGTCCGGCAAGTTTATTACTGCGTTTTTCCGTAACGGTGCGATCAAGGAAGAGGTCACACGCCTGCTTGAAAACCGTGATGGCTTAATGTGCGGTATTTGCAATGGCTTCCAGGCACTTATTAAGCTGGGACTTGTCCCATACGGAAAGATCATCGATACGGATGAGAATTGTCCCACGCTGACATATAATGTCATTGGACGCCATCAAAGCCGGATTGTCCGCACAAGAATCGCCTCCAATAATTCTCCCTGGCTTGCGAATACGCAGGTTGGCGATATCTATAATGTTGCCATTTCCCACGGTGAAGGACGGTTTTATGCTTCTGAGGAGCTTGCCCGCCAGCTGATTGCTAATGGTCAGGTGGCTACCCAGTATGTGGATCTGGACGGCAACGCAACGGCAGATGTCCGCTTTAACCCCAATGGCTCTATCTTTGCTATCGAGGGTATTACTTCGCCCGATGGCAGAGTCTTCGGCAAAATGGGTCACAGCGAACGCATCGGTGCCGGTCTGTATAAAAATGTACCTGGCAATTACGATATTAGAATGTTCGAGGCTGCCGTAAAATACTTTAAGTAAAATGAAACTCCCTGCTCATCTGAGCAGGGAGTTTTCCTCTATTTGCTGAACTGTCAGGATCTTGTCATCTACGGTGAAGCGGATATCGTAGCCGCCAAAGGATAATCCGTAAACCCGCGTTGCGTCCTTCTGGTAAGAGGGGCGAGGGTCGTGTGAAAGCACGCCTATAAGCGCCTGACGCTTGTCTGCCGGTATTTTTTGCGCAAGTGTATCAGGGAGGTCTACACGAAGCAAAAAATCTTCTGCAGCGTCTGTAAAGCCCCCTTTTGCTTCTTGATGGCAGTCACTGTAGGGTATGTATGGCTTGATATCAAAAATCGGTGTTCCGTCCATCAGATCCGCGCCGCCAACATGGATAACAGTGCCGTATTGGGAGGTCTGCTCAAGCTCCAGGATTTTTACACTGGACAACCCTAAGGAATTAGGACGGAAAGGTGAACGGGTGGCAAATACGCCCATCCGTGTATTACCTCCCAGCCGGGGCGGACGCACAGTGGGCGACCATCCCTGCCGAACAGCCTCCGAAAACTGCCATATGATCCAAAGATGAGAAAAATCCTCCAAACCGCGCAGGGCATCTGCGTTTCGAAATTCTGGCTCAAATATGATCGTCGAACGCAGCTGTGTAACAAGTCCGCTTTGCCGGGGAATACCGAATTTGGTAGGAAAATCGCTTTTCATTCTGGCAATTACCTGCAGCTGTATATTATCCATAACACATCAGCCTTTCAAAGCATTCTAATTTAAGCATAGCATACCTGTCAAGAAAAAGAGACTGCCGAAGCAGTCTCAAACAAAATATTAATTAATGGGTGTCCAGCCAGTCGTTGACCTTTGTCTTTGCCAGGCGCAGGATATCCTCAGTGGGGTAGGGGGAATTTTCACCGCCGCGAACATGGAGAAAATACAGACCACCGGGTGTTTGGCAGAGAGTTTCCTCGTAGCCGGCAGGATCGCCATAATAGCTGTATGTATATTTCTTCACCACAGCAGCAGTTTCAGTATCGTATTCCTTTTTGCAAATCACTTTTTTCATATTGCATCCTCCTTAGTTATATTGCCAGACCATTATAGCGCATTTTTCCTTAAAATCAAGTGTAATGTTTAGTTTTTTTTACTAAGCTGCATATTTTATAAACTTTTCGATGGCACTTGTGCGGTTATTATAAATTCATTTACAGAATATGGACGGAATACTGATTATATGATAATATAGGCATGAGGTGATTGGATGCGAGATATTCCGGTATTTACCACCGGCGCAGGCGTTGCAAGCCTAATTCTAAAGGAGATACCCTATAAATCCGCAGCGTATATCAAGCTGCAGGATTCCTGCGATCCGGAAACTTTTTTGCAGGAATGCCTGGATTTTTGCCGCGCTGTGGGTGCAAAACATGTTTACGCTGCCGGAAGCCCCGTGCTTGAAAAATACCCCTTTCATACAGCAATCTGGAAAATGAGTTGCCTTCGATCCGAACTACCTCAAACCGATGCATCTCTGGTACCGGTTCAGCGGACGACCCTGGAGCAGTGGCGAACGATCTACAATGAACGGATGCACACGGTTCCGAATTCCTCTACAATGACACTTGCTGATGCAGAGAAAATGCTGAGCAGGGGAGAAGCCTATTTTATCTGCAAAGACGATACGCTACTTGGTATTGGTATTGCGTCTGGTGAGCAAATCAATGCTGTGATTGCGGTCATTTCTGGTGCAGGGCAAGATGTGCTGCTTGCACTGACCCGTGCATTGTCGGCAGAATGGGTAACCATTGAGGTTGCATCGGAAAATACCCGGGCGATCAGCCTTTACAAGAGACTTGGCTTTCGATTGGCAGAGGAAATATCCCGTTGGTATCAATTAGCTTAATAATAAATAATTACTGTAGAGTAAAAATACTTGACACGATCATCTCTCTGTGCTATAATGCCACAGGTATCAAGCAAGAATGCTTGACAGGAGGCGCTGGATGGACGCAACGGAATTGATTCTGCTGTATGATTATTATGGTGATCTGCTGACAGATCGGCAGCAGGAATGCTTTGAGCTGCGCTACAACCAGGACCTTTCTCTCGGAGAGATCGGTCTGGAGCTGGGAATCAGTCGCCAGGGTGTGCATGATAACCTGAACAGAACAGAGGCACTGCTTAAAAATATGGAAGCAAAGACCGGCTGTGTCCGCCGGGATCAGCAATGCCGCAGGGCAATGCAGACCGTCCGGGACGCTGCCAAAGTGCTTTTGCAAAATAACGATGAACAGGTTTGCTGTCTGGCACAGCAGATTTTGAATGCTGCAGACGAACTGAAGGAGTAACAGATGGCGTTTGAAGGATTAACTGAAAAGATTTCCGCTGCCTTCAAAAAACTCAGAGGCAAGGGGCGCCTGAAGGAATCCGACGTTAAGGAAGCTATGCGGGAAATCCGCATGGCACTTCTGGAAGCAGATGTAAGCTATAAGGTCGTTAAGGACTTTACAAAGTCCGTCACGGAGCGCTGTGTCGGTTCGGATGTTTTGGAGGCATTAAGCCCTGCACAGATGATCGTCAAGATCGTCAATGAGGAACTCACAACCCTCATGGGCAGCGATACCAAGCACATCAATATCAATCCCAGCGGACCCACCGTCGTTATGCTTGTTGGTTTGCAGGGTGCCGGTAAGACCACAAATGGCAGTAAGCTTGCCGGATTTATGAAGCGACAGGGAAAAAGCCCTCTGCTTGTTGCTTGCGATATCTACCGTCCTGCTGCGATCCAGCAGTTAAAGGTCTGCGGTGAGAAGCTGCAAATTCCTGTGTTTGAAAAAGGGCAGACTGATCCGGTACAGATTGCGAAGGAAGCGCTTGTCTATGCCCGCCAGCACGGTCACGACATGGTATTTTTGGATACCGCAGGCCGTTTGCATGTGGACGAAGCGCTCATGGATGAACTTAAAAACATCAAGGCGATGGTAAAACCGGATGAGATCATGCTTGTGGTTGATGCGATGACCGGTCAGGATGCGGTCAATGCAGCCCAGAGCTTTAATGAATGGCTGGATATCGATTCGGTCATGCTTTCCAAACTGGACGGTGACGCAAGAGGCGGTGCAGCCCTTTCTGTCCGTGCAGTTACCGGTAAGCCTATTAAATTTGCAGGTATCGGAGAAAAGCTTGAGGATATTGAACCGTTCCATCCGGATCGGATGGCATCGCGTATCCTGGGCATGGGAGATGTGCTTTCCCTTATTGAAAAGGCAGAGAAAGCGTATGATGCGCAGAAGGCTGCCCAGATGGAGGAAAAGCTCAGATCAAACAAATTTACTCTGCAGGATTTTTACGATCAGATGGTCCAAATGAGATCCATGGGCTCGATGCAGGATATTCTTGCCCAGCTTCCCGGCGGTGCAAATCTAAAAAATGTCCAGCTTGATGAAAAAGCTATGGCACATACTGAGGCAATCATCTTATCCATGACACCCAGGGAACGGGAAAATCCCAGTATTATCGGAGCAAGCCGCAAAATACGCATTGCTGCCGGTGCCGGCTTAAAGGTCGAGGATGTAAACCGTCTGTTAAAGTCCTTTGAACAGATGCGCGCTATGATCAAGAAATTTTCCGGTCCCGGTGCCGGAAAGAAGATGAAGCGTATGCGTGGGTTCGGTGGCTTGGGAGGATTTCCCGGCTTTTGATTATTTGGTTCGCTGAAAGCAAATTGCTTTGCGATATAGAAAAGAATAGTTTTGCATGGAGGTGAAAACACATGGTTAAAATCAGACTGAGAAGAATGGGCGCTAAGAAGGCTCCTTACTACCGTATCGTTGTTGCGGATGCTCGCAGCCCCCGTGATGGTCGCTGCATCGAAGAGATCGGTACCTACAACCCCCTGACCGAGCCCGCTACCATTACTATCGATGCTGAGAAGGCGCAGAGCTGGATCAAAAACGGTGCACAGCCCACCGATACCGTTCGTGGTCTGCTGAAGAAGTCCGGCGTCCTGTAAGTTCCCAAAGGAGTTTCACAATGAAAGAACTTTTGCTTTATATGGCAAAGAATCTGGTGGACGATCCGGATGCTGTTTCTGTTACCGAAGCATCTGATGAAGATGGAAAGGTTTTGGAGCTCCATGTTGCTCCCGGCGACATGGGAAAGGTTATCGGCCGCCAGGGTCGGATCGCGAAGGAAATTCGCACCATCGTGAAGACTGTTGCACAGCGCACCGGTGAAAAGGTCACGGTGGATATCGTCGATTAAACGAAAAATGCGTGGCGCTATGTCACGCATTTTTCTATTTTTAGATACAGTACTTGCCCATACGGGGAATTCCTGCTATAATACTTACAATATGTTACCGGAGGAAAACCAGATATGAAACTCCAATTTCTCGAAGCGGGACAAATCGTTACGACCCATGGCATCCGCGGCGAAGTGAAAATACTCCCTTGGGCGGACAGTGCTGAGTTTTTGCTTGATTTTAAGCGTGTCCGCATTGCAGGCAAGGACTATATTGTTGAAAGCTGCCGTGTACAAAAAACCTGCAATCTGCTGAAACTGAAAGGTGTAGATACCGTCGAGGATGCACAGAAGCTTCGGGAGAAGACGGTAGAAGTCTACCGCGCAGATGCGCCGGCAGATCTGATTTTTGCCGCAGAACTGATCGGTGTACGCGTCTTTGCTGACGGTAACGAGTTGGGGCAGATCACCGAAGTGCTGGATTACCCGGGAAATAAGGTCTATGTAGTTGAGGGGGAATACACCTACATGATCCCCGCTGTTAAGGAATTTGTTATGTCTATCGATCTGGACAGCGAACGAATGCAGGTTCGTATAATTGAGGGGATGCGGACAGATGAGAGTTGATATTCTTACATTATTTCCAGAGACATTGGGAGATGTCCTATCGGAAAGTATTCTTGGGCGTGCCCAGGAACGGGGCTTTATTCGCATTGAGACCCACCAAATTCGGGATTATACTGCCAACAAGCAAAATCAGGTCGATGATTATCCTTACGGGGGCGGCAGAGGCGCGGTTATGACAGCTGACCCGCTGTATCGCTGCTGGGAGGCGGTGTGCGACCAGGCAGCCGGACCTGTGCATACAGTGTATCTTTCCCCTTGTGGTCACACCTTTACACAGAAGGATGCTGTAAGACTGAGTAAAATGGATAATTTGGTTCTGGTTTGCGGACATTACGAGGGCATTGACCAGAGGTTTATCGATGAATGTGTAGATGAGGAGATTTCTCTTGGCGATTTTGTGTTGACCGGCGGCGAGATCGCTGCAATGGCGGTAACAGATGCTGTGTGCCGTATGGTCCCCGGTGTCTTGGCAGATCCGGAATGCTTTGAGGATGAAAGTCATTTTAACGGTCTGCTGGAATATCCCCAATACAGCCGTCCGGCCGTCTGGCACGGTCGTGCTGTCCCGGAGATTCTTTTATCCGGTGATCACGGGAAGGTCGCCAAATGGCGCAGAAAGCAATCCCTGCGCCGTACAAGACAGCGCCGTCCGGATATGTATGAGAAGCTGGACCTGTCTGGCAAGCAGGATCAAAAGTTGTTGCATGAAATGGATCAGGAGGACCGACAGGCGATCGAGGATTCGAAAGTATCCGATGTATAACATTGTCTTGTGTATATAAGAAAACGACCGGAGAAGAAACCTTCTCCGGTCGTTTTGAATCAGGACACAGGGTTGTAGTTTACAACGATGCTTTGGTTTGTCAGGGCGGTAACATCCTTGACACTGGTCGCATATACATTGACTTCCAGCAGATTGGGACAGTCAGCAAGAACAGCCACAGAGGATATATCCGTATTATAATCCATATTGACAACATTCAGATGCGCTAATCCCGCTAATGGCTTCAGGCTTGAAAGAAGGTTGTTGGAGCCGTCAATGGAGACGAGCGCACAGTTTTTCGGAAAACTGGGGATGGATTTGACCTGGTTGTGAGAAAAGTCAAAGTAAAGCATTTGGGTAAGGACAGACAGTGCTTCAATATCTGTAAGCGCGTTTGAGGAGATATTTAGCTTTGTCAGGGCTGTACACCCCGTCAGACCGGAAACGCTTGCCAGCTGATTGCTTGCCAGATCAAGCTCCTTCAGGCTTGTAAGATTCCCGATATCGCCAAGTTCTGTGATGCTGTTTGCACTGACGTTCAATGTGTTAAGACCGGAGAGACTGCTGACCGGGGCAATAGAAGTCAACGCATTATAGGACACATCCAGATTTATAAGTGATTTGTTGGATGACACCGGGGAAAGATCCGTCAGTGCGTTGTGCTGCAGGTTTAGTTCCTGGAGGTTTGTCATTGCGCCGATTACATCGATATTGCGTATCGTATTGTTGTTGAGATCAAGAGTTATCAGAGAAGTACAGCCCTTCAATCCTGCAATGCTTGACAGGCTGCAATTTTGCAGGGTAAGATTTTTTAGCAGGGGCAAGGCGGCGATTATATTCAGGTCTTCCTGGGACACAGGCGTGCCGGAAATGGTTAGCTGTGTCAGGTTCGCCATAGAGGAGATGCAGCCAAGCTCACCGGCTACTCCGTTTTCTATAGTGAGTGTCTCAAGGAAGGAAAGATGTTTCAGATCGGCATAGCTCTTAGCCTCCTTCGGGACAGTAAAGGATTTGATTGTCCAAAGGTCGTTTGTGTACAGGACCTTTTCCTCGCCGGCGTTGAGAAGTGTCCGGATCTCCGCTTCCACAGCAGCATCCGCAAAGTCAACTTCTTCAATAACACCGCCAATGGTATAGCCGAAAATTGCAAGCGGACTGACCAGTCCGTTATTTGCGACTGTTATGGCATAGATGGTGTTCTCACCGTCACTTAAAGAGATGGCATCGGAATAGGGTTCTGTGGCTGCAGAGGGGTAGTTGCCATCTGTCGAGTAGTATGTTATTCCACCTACTGTTTCCAGTGTGGCAGAGATATACTGACTGTAAAAGCCGGGTTCGGGAACCGCAACAGGGGCTGCAGGGCGCTTGTCATCCAATTGCCTCTTGATTTCTGTATTTGTGATGCTGTTGAGCATATTGACAGCATCCAGCAGTTTATCCTGCTCCACATAGGTCCTGCAAAGCGCTATATAAAGGTTGATGCCGCCGCCGTCAGCGATGGCTTTGGATAATGTATATTCAGCCTTTGTGTAGTTGCCACTTTTTATGTACTGTTCTGCCAACTCGATCGCCACAGAATCGTTATCACCGGACTGGGCATAGGCTTGATTGTACAGCCACGCAGCAACTGTATGCTGTCCCTGGTTTTCACTGAACCGGGCAAAATTGAGCAGCATATCCCTGGTAAAATCACGGTCATATATAAACAGATACCACGCCATGCACAGCACGATCGCGACAGCTAACAGTATCGGCACAATAATTCGAAGCGTCTTTTTCATTACTTTCTGCCTTTCGATTGTTTTCGACCATATAATTATACTTCCCTTGGATTGTCGTGTCAAGCATCGACACAAATATGGAATATTTCCCCAGCAGAAATCTACGGATTCCTACTTACAGAATTGGTAAAATGTTTGGGGGTGATTAGGTTGTATAATAAATGGAAGGATGCTATTTGGGCGTTGATATTGGGATTGATTTTCCCGGCGGTGCTGATCTCGCTTACAGCAAAAGATCTGCCGAAAAGAGGAGATCTGCTGATTGAAAAAGCGGAATCGGCAGAGCAGACCCAGGAAACGGCACAGTCAGATACGCTACAGATCACTGTGCTGATGGATAACGGGGATGTTTCTGTTATGGATATGGATGAATACCTGACAGCTGTTGTGCTGTGTGAGATGCCGTCTGATTTTGAATTGGAAGCGCTGAAGGCACAAGCAGTTGTTGCACGGACATACGCTCTGCGCCGGCAGAAATACAGCAGCAAGCATACCGGTGCAGCTGTCTGTACAGCGTCTTCCTGTTGCCAGGGATATTGCGATCCCGAAACATATCTGGCATCCGGGGGAAACGGCGTTTTTGTTGATACTGTGCGTCAGGCAGTTGTCTCAACAGCAAATGAGGTGTTGGTATATGATGGAGCACTGATCGAGGCAACCTATTTTTCCTGCTCTGGCGGCATGACAGAGGACGCATTGGCAGTTTGGGGCACAGATATTCCGTATCTCAGGGCAACAGAAAGCCCGGGGGAGAGCAATGCAAGCCATTATGTGGATACAGTTTCGTTTACAACGGAAGAATTTGCACAGCGTCTTGGCATTACGCTGTCCGCCGATCGAAAGGATTTGGTCGGGCAGATTACATATACAGATGGAGGTGGTATAGACACTATGCGTATCTGCGGCAGAGACTACAAAGGGACAACCTTGCGTCAGCTCCTGGGATTGCGTTCTACCGCATTTACAATGACGATCGTGGGAAACACCGTTACGATCACGACAAAGGGATACGGGCACCGTGTAGGCATGAGCCAGTACGGTGCGGATGCTATGGCGGCCCAGGGAAGTACCTATAAAGAAATACTTTCACATTACTATCAAGGAACGGAGCTTGTGAATAATTGACAATATTCTGGATTTAGGGTACAATAAATAAAATTTGTCCACAGAAAGGGGGACTGAATATGCCTATTCAGATTCCCAATGACCTGCCTGCAACGGAAACGCTGCAGAAGGAGAATATTTTCGTAATGACCGAAAACCGTGCGGTCACCCAGGATATCCGTCCCTTGGAGATCGTTCTTTTGAATTTAATGCCAACAAAGATCGCAACGGAAACACAGTTTACGCGTTTGCTTGGCAATACGCCGCTGCAGGTACGCCTGGAGCTGATGCATACCTCGACCCATGTATCCAAAAATGTGGCACAGGATCATTTGCTTAATTTTTATAAGAGCTTTGATGAGCTGAAGGACCGTAAATTTGACGGCATGATCATTACCGGAGCGCCGGTGGAGCATATGGCTTTTGAGGATGTGGATTATTGGAATGAGCTGTGCCGTATCATGCAGTGGAGCAAGACCAATGTGCACAGCACGCTCCATATCTGCTGGGGTGCACAGGCAGGACTTTACTACCATTATGGCATACAAAAACAGCAGATGGGGGAAAAGCTGTTTGGTGTTTTCCCACATAAAGCTGATTATAAGCGCTCGATTCTCCTGAGAGGTTTCGACGATATTTTCTGGGTGCCGCATTCCCGGCATACCACCGTTCTACGGGAGGATATTGAGGCTGTACCGGGCTTGAAAATACTGGCATCTTCTGAGAAGGCGGGCGTATATGCAGTAATGAATAAAGGCGGTCGCCAGATCTTTGTTACCGGACATTCCGAGTACGATCCGGAAACCCTGCAAAATGAATACCTGCGGGATAAGAACCTTGGTCTTCCTATTCAAGTGCCGGAGAATTATTATCCTAACGATGACGATACACAAGAACCAATCGTTCGTTGGCGCGGACACGCAAATCTGCTGTTTTCCAACTGGCTAAACTATTTCGTTTACCAGACAACGCCCTATGACATTATGAACATCGGTGCAGATAGCAGCAGCGAACCTACACAGCCATAATCCAAGCCCTCCGAAAACTGTTTTCCGGAGGGCTTTTATTTATTGATATAGCGTGAAATGCATGATATAATCTGTATAGAATTAATAGCAGGAGGTGCTGACATGGATCTTATTATAGATAGTCAACACATGATTGCTCAGCCGGGGCAAACACTGCAGCAGCTGATCATATCACATAATCTAGACAGTGATAAACTGTCAGAGCGACCGATTGCTGCCAAGATTGCCGGCGAGATCTTTAATCTGAACTATATCCCCGTACGCCGGAAGGACATCGTGCAGGAGAGAGCCTCTATTCGCCGTGCTATGGCAGCATCAGAGGGTGTGATTCGCCTGCTGCGCTACTGTGACCCAGCGGGTCGGGACGTTTATGCCCGTACTGCCCAGTTTGTACTGTTTCTTGCCCTTCGCAGACTCTACCCCCATGCCCGGGCAAAGATGAACTGTACTGTGGGAAAAGCGCTTTTTGTGGAAGTGCTTGCGTCTGATTTTTCCGCCGCCCAACTAAAAGCTGAGGTGCAAAAAATCGTACAGGAGAATATACCACTTTTGCGCAGGCGCATCAGCACAGAGGAAGCAAGGAGACACTTCCTGGCTGACGGTCAGACAGACAAAGCCAGACTGCTTTCCTGGCGTACCGAGGCGCATTTTGATCAATATACTTGCGGAGATTTTGTGGATTACTATTATGGCGAGCTTGCGCCGTCTACGGGCTATTTGCAGGTATGGGATCTGCTTCCTGCGGAGGGTGGATTTATGTTCCTGTTTCCAAAGGACAGCAATCCGGATGTGGTTGCGAATTACGAGGAAATGCCCAAATTTCTCAGTGTTAGCACCGAGGGCGAGCGTTGGTGTGAGCTGATGAAATGTGAGACTGTCGCAGATCTGAATGATCTTGTAGGAAACGGTCAAATTCGTGAGCTTATCAGAGTGAACGAGGCGCTCCACGAGAAACGGTTTTCCCAAGTTGCAGATATGGTTTGCAACAGAGGTGCCAAGGCGGTTATGCTTGCAGGACCCAGCTCCTCCGGCAAGACCACCTCGGCAAACCGCCTTGCAATTCAACTGCGCGTTCATGGAAAAACACCGATACTTATGAGCCTTGACGATTATTATATTGATCGGGATCAGATCGCTCCCGGACCGGATGGGCGGCTGGACCTTGAGCATATCAACACGATCGATACCGGGCTTTTTAAGACCCATATCAAGGCGCTTTTATCCGGACAGGAAGTCTTGCTGCCAAGCTTTAACTTCAAAACAGGGCGGCGGGAGTGGACAGATAAATGCCTGCGTCTTTCTGAAAACGCTGTCATTATTGTTGAGGGACTTCACGCCCTTAATCCTTTACTGCTTCCAGATGGTCTTGATGCAGATCTGATCTTTCGGCTGTATGTCAGCCCCTTGCTGCCTCTGAATCTGGATGACCACAACCGAATCCCCACAAGCCTTCTGCGGCTGCTGCGCCGCACAGTACGGGATTACGAAAACCGTGGTGCTTCAGTACATGACACCATGTCCATGTGGGACTCTGTCCGCAGAGGTGAGGAACGCTGGATATTCCCTTTCCAAGAGAATGCAGATGTTATTTTCAACAGCTCCACGCTCTATGAGCTAGCCGTGTTAAAAAAGCACATCTTCCCGCTGCTGACAGCAATCGAACCGGAGGATAGCTGCTATGAAGCAGTGCGCGCTCTGGTTAAAATACTAAACTATGTACAACAGGCAGATGTGGACGCAGAAATCCCACCAACCAGCATTGTACGCGAGTTCATCGGGGGAAACAGCTTTTATCAAAAATAGAATTCAGCCACCGGTAATGAATTGCCGGTGGCTGAATTATTTATATGGTATCCGAAATGCTGTAGGCAGTACTGACTGTTTTTTGCTTGTAGGGATTAGGGGAGGGGAAGTTGAGAATAAGAGAAAAAAGGATGCAAAGGATGATCGAGGCAGCACTGACGCTCATCCAGAGACTGCGGCTGCGCAAAAGCTCCTTGCTAAAATATAAGAACAGCAGGCATAAACCCGACAGTAAAATGGCAACAATAGCTAAAACGACCTTAAGCCAGACAACGCCGCAGCCAGAGGCAATCAGATATAGGATGAAAAGAAACAGATCCGCTGCAAGAACAAGGCTCATTATACGCTCCATTTCTCTATACCTGTTTTTATGATTTCCCATTGGGGATACCTCCTTGTACGAATATGCTATTTATAGCACAGTTTTGCTGAAAAAGCAAACATTTCTTATTTTTATGGAAATGCTTGCAACGAGGTAAAATGAATGTTATAATAACAAAAAACATTTTAGGAGTTGCTATGGGAGAGCCGCAGTACCGTCTTGAGGGCATCGTCCATACCCGCAGCGAGGTAATGGAAGATTTTGAGGGTCCTCTGGATGTTATTTTTCTGCTTCTGAGTAAAAATAAAATAGAGATTCAGGATGTTTCTATTACAGCGATCCTTGAACAATATCTAGCTTATCTGGATGAAATGAAGCGTCTGGATATGGAGATCGCCAGTGAATTCATCACAATGGCATCCCATTTGATGCTCATTAAAACAAAAATGCTATTGTCGGCAGCAGAGGCTGCTGAGGCGCAAAGCGAGCTGGATCTGCTGCGACAGTCCTTGATCGAGCGTCAACGCCGGGATGCTATGGAGCAGATTCGTATGGCGATCACAGTCCTGGAGCCACTCAACGATGTTGGACGTTGTGTTTTTACTAAGGAACCTGAGCCGCTGCGCAGAGATGGTACTTATCGCTATCAGCACGAGACTCTGGACTTGCTCAGAGCCTTAGATGAGATATCAGAGCGCAATCAGCGCAGGCTTCCGCCGCCAACCGTTAATTTTAAGGGAATTGTAGGCAAGGAGCCGTACCCTGTTACAAAGAAAGCAGGGGAAGTCATTCGAACACTGATCCTGCGAGGCATTGAGCGTCTGAAGAACCTGTTTCGCGGAAACAAGACCCGTTCTGAGGTTGTTGCGACATTTCTTGCAATACTGGAGCTGTGTAAAACAAACTCTGTTTCCCTTGAGGATGATAATTCAGGCGAAAACCCCAATGTGCGTTTGTTGAAAAAGGTCGACGAGGACGCAAAGGAGATGACTTAATGGAACATGAAGAATTGCAAAGAGCCATTGAAGCGATTCTCTTTGCTGCTGGTGAACGCGTTGAATTATCACGCTTGGCAATGGCGTTGGAAACGGATGAAAAGGATATAGAGGTCGCTGTAAATGCTTTAGCGGATGAGCTGGCATTCAACCGTCGGGGCATTCGTATCCTGCGGCTGGAAAAGGGCTATCAGATGGTGTCCTCCGGTGAAATGGCAGATTTTATTACGCGCGCCCTTGAGACGCGCAAGCCGCCGCGTCTTTCTTCCTCTCAGCTTGAAACGCTGACGATCATTGCCTACTACCAACCTGCCACCAAGGCTATGGTCGAACAGATTCGTGGCGTAGACAGTTCTTATTCTGTCGGTGCGCTGCTGAATAAAAAGCTGATTGAGGAGGCGGGAAGACTGAATGTTCCCGGCAGACCGATTCAGTACAGGACCACACCGGATTTCCTGCGCACCTTTGGTCTGAGTTCTCTAGAAGAGCTTCCGCCAATCGAGAAGATCAATTTTGGTGAACCTGTTCAGCAGGAGGAGATTCCAGAGGTGACACAGCCGGAAACGGCAGAGGTTGAAGCTTGATGGGGTGGCTGATTGCGCTTGCAGTACTTGTCTTACTTCTGCTCTTACCTGTAGGAATTCGTACTGTTTATAATGGACAAGGAGCTTTTGTCTGGTTTGCGATCGGTCCGGTTCGCATTCGGCTTTATCCCAGAAGACGAGAAAGAAAGAAATCCGGACAAGCGCCAAAGAAAAACGCGGATGCCTTTGCCACTAAAGCAAAAAAGCAATGTGCTGATACTGGCGGTAGGCTAACTGAATTTCTGCCTCTTGTACAGGTAGTGACAGATGCCCTTGGGTATCTGCGCAGAAAGCTGCGAATCAAGCAACTTCAAGTGAAACTGATTCTTGCCAGCGACGATCCCTGTGACCTAAGCATCAATTATGGGCGCAGCTGGGCGGTGCTTGGGAATCTGATGCCCCTGCTTGAGCGTTGCTTTGTCATAAAAAAACGCAACCTTGAAGTAGAATGTGACTATACAGCAGACGATACCCTAGTAATTGCCAGATTGGATATCAGTATTACTGTCTGCAGACTGCTGTATCTGGCTGCTTTATATGGGTTACGAGGTCTTCGGGAATATATTAAAATTGATAACAAAAGAAAAGGCGGTGCAAACCTATGAGCCAAAATCTACCTAATATGCTCGATAACACCATTGCAAAGATCCGTGAAATGCTTGACGGCAACTCCGTCGTCGGTGATCCCATTGCAACAGCGGATGGCATTACGATCATCCCTGTGTCCAGGATAAGTATCGGTTTCGGCGGTGGTGGTTCGGATTTCGTTTCTAAGCACCCTAACAAATCTGAAAATCCATTTGGCGGCGGCGTTGGTGCCGGTGTTAAGGTTGCACCGGTTGCTTTTTTGGTCATCAAGGATGGAAATGTGCGTATGATTCCCGTGGCGATTCCCGCCAATACAACAGCTGACCGATTGGTTGAAATGCTGCCGGACACATTGGATAAGATCGCTACCTTTATCGACTCGCGCACCGAGAAGAAGGGTGAATAATTTCTTCACCCCAGTGCAAACTAACCTGGGGTGAAGGATATGAGAAGATTTTTTGCCGGGATGGCAGCTGCTTTGCTGGCTGCCGTCCTGTTTTTTCCCTGCCGTGTGGAGGCGATATCTGCTGAAAAGGCGATCGTTTTGGATGCACAGACAGGAAGAGTACTGTATGAAAAGCAGGCAGATTCCCGTTCGCTGATCGCTAGTACTACAAAGATCATGACGGCGTTGGTCGTTTGCGAACAATGCAACGTTCTCGACAGGATGCGCATTCCGAAGGAAGCTGTTGGCATTGAGGGCTCCTCTATGTATTTGCAGGAAGGTGAGGTCCTGACGATACAGGATCTGCTTTACGGTATGATGCTCCACAGCGGAAATGATGCTGCTGTGGCGCTTGCAATTTATTGCGGTGGTACTGTGGAAGGATTTTCAGAGCTGATGAACGACAAGGCGCGCAGCCTCGGTTTATCCGACACGCATTTTGAAAATCCCAACGGACTTGACAGTCCCAGTCATTATTCTACTGCGAGAGATCTGGCTGTTCTGGCTGCGTATGCTATGGACAACCCTATCTTTGCACAAACAGTTTCGACCAAGTCGGTAAGGGTAGGGGAGCGTACGCTAAACAATCATAATAAGCTTTTATGGCGCTTTGCGGGCGCTGATGGCGTTAAGACCGGATATACAAAAGCAGCAGGGCGTATTCTTGTTTCCAGCGCAACGCGCAATGGGCGGCGCCTGATCGTTGCTACGATCAATGCACCATCTGACTGGTCGGATCATGTATCTCTTTTGGAGGACGGGTTCAGCCGTTACAGCCCGTGCTGCATCGTGTCAGAAGGGGAATGTCTGGGCACTATTGAAGTCGCAGGTGGCGTGTCCAAATATGTGGAGCTGCTTGCGGCAGAGGATTATTCTTATTCTCTGACAGAAAACGAGGATGTTCAAATTTTGTTGCAGCAGCCGGGCTTTGTGTACGCCCCGGTGGTGAGAGGACAGTCAGCCGGTCACGCATATGTATGCGTTGACGGTCAACCTGTAGGCAAAGTGCCACTCACTTACGGGCAGACCGTTGAGCAGGAAGAATTACAGCAAAAAGTTTCCTTATGGAAGAAACTGTTTGGAGGCGATCATTAAAATGGAAAGAATTCAAAAAATACTTGCTGCCAGAGGGATCGCCTCCAGGAGAAGGGCTGAGGAAATGATCGCTGCCGGCAGAGTGACTTGCAACGGTGCAGTTTGTAAACTTGGTGACTGTGCCGACGAAAACACAGATACGATACTTTTGGACGGGAGACAGCTTCCGTCCAAAGGTGAATATGTATACATCATGCTTCATAAGCCCCGGGGGTATGTAACCACCCTGTCAGATGAAAAAGGGCGCAAAAATGTTGCGCAACTCGTTTCAAACTGTGGCAAACGGGTGTATCCAATCGGTCGGTTGGATATGGACTCTGAGGGGCTTTTACTGCTTACAAATGACGGTGAATTTGCCAATCATTTGATGCATCCCAGGCATGAAGTAACGAAAACATATCAGGTAAGCGTCCAGGGGTATTCAGAGGAAAACCTAGAGCTCGTAAAACGCGCGATCACATTGGATGGGTATACGATCCGTAAACCGGATGTGTCCGTGCTTAACTCCAGCGGGGACAGGGCGGTACTGCGTATTTCCATACATGAGGGACGCAATCGCCAGGTTCGCCGTATGTGTGCGGCTGCGGGGATGCGTGTTCTTCGTTTGATCAGAATTTCTGAAGGCACACTGGAGCTGGGTGATCTCGGTCTGGGACAATGGCGTTATTTAACCAGTAACGAAATCGCGTTGCTCAAATGAATTTGCAATATTATAAGTTCTTTCTTGCAAAAAAGATCAGGATTTGCTATTATGAAGACGCTATAATGCATAAATTTATGTGAGGGATTACATATGACCGGAGATTTATTGTCACTACTGCAGGTGAAAGCAACAACCCTATCAAAAGGACAACGGCTGCTTGCCCGCTACATTACTGAATCTTACGACAAAGCAGCGTTTATGACCGCCAGCCGTTTAGGCAAAACTGTCGGTGTCTCAGAATCGACCGTGGTTCGCTTCGCTGTTGAACTTGGCTTTGACGGTTACCCCAGTATGCAAAAGGCTATGCAGGAAATGGTGCTTAACAGACTGACCTCCGTCCAACGCATTGAGGTCGCTAATGACCGTATCGGCGATCAGGATGTGGTCTCCATGGTGCTGCAATCAGATGCTGATAAGCTGCGACAAACCGCAGAACTGATCGATAGAGATGCTTTCGGTGCCGCTGTAAAGTCTATTCTGGGCGCGAAACGCATTTACATTCTCGGTGCACGATCTGTAGCGCCCTTGGCGAATTTTTTGGGATATTACTTGAATTTTATGTTTAATAATGTCCATATTGTGACTGCCTCCGGTGCCAGCGAGATGTTTGAAAAGCTCATTCGTGTTGACGCTGACGATGTAGTGATCGGCTTTAGCTTTCCCCGGTACTCCGCTGCAACTGTTAAGGGTGCACAGTACTGCCGTACCACAGGCGCGACAGTAATCGGTTTCACTGACAGCCGACTGTCTCCTCTTGGACAACATTGCGATCATGTTTTACTTGCCAAAAGCGATATGGTTTCTTTGGTCGACTCGATCGTTGCACCTTTGAGCCTTGTAAACGCATTGATCGTTGCACTTGCATCCGGTCGCGAACAGATTCTTGGAAAAACCTTTGATGCACTGGAGCAGGTGTGGGAGGAATACAATGTATATGAAAAGCGGGTCGATGACCGATGAAGTATGACGGTATTGTGATCGGCGGTGGTCCTGCCGGCATGTTTGCGGCGATCACCGCTGCACAACAGGGCAACCGCGTGCTCCTTCTTGAAAAGAATGACCGCTTGGGGAAAAAGCTGCTTATCACAGGTAAAGGGCGCTGTAATGTTACCAATCACTGCTCAGCAAGGGATGTTTTGGAGAATATCCCCCGAAACGGCAGATTTTTGTACAGCGCATTGGAGGCTTTTCCTCCGGAGCGCATCATATCCTATTTTGAAGATCACGGTTGTCCCTTAAAAACCGAGCGTGGCAACCGTGTGTTTCCGGTGTCCGATTGCTCCGCGTCTGTGCTCGATTGCTTAAAAAGAGAATTACGCCGCTGCGGTGTTACGGTCATGCATGCATCCGTCAATGATATTTGCACAGATGAGAACGGTGTTACCGGTGTCCGAACCGAAAATACAGATTTCAACGCTGACTGGGTAATCCTCGCTACCGGCGGTGTATCCTATCCTGCAACCGGCTCTACCGGTGACGGCTACCGCATGGTACAAAGGCACGGTCACACTGTCATCTCACCGGAAGGCTCCCTTGTTCCTCTGGAGGCTGCCGGTGATGACTGTTCGGCTATGCAGGGTCTAAGTCTACGGAATGTGGATGTTAAACTTTTAGACGGGAATAATAAGGTGTTATACAGAGATTTTGGTGAATTGCTGTTTACACATTTTGGTGTATCCGGTCCGACTATACTGAGCGCAAGTTCCCATCTAAAAGGGGAGGGCTGTAAGCTACTTCTTGATTTGAAACCTGCGTTGGATGCCGGAAAGCTAAATGACCGCATACTAAGAGATTTAGAGCAGTACCGCAACCGTTCCATGGAAAACGCACTGACTGATCTGCTGCCACGGTCGATGATTCCGGTTGTTCTGAAGAAGCTGAACATAGATCCCCAACTGAAGGCGAATTCCTTCAGAAAGGAGCAGCGCCGGCAATTGGTAGCGCTTTTGAAGGCTTTTCCGATAGAAATTACAAAAAAACGCCCGGTGGCAGAGGCGATCATCACATCAGGCGGTATTAAAGTTTCAGAGATCGATCCCAGAACAATGGAATCCAAACTGATTCCCGGACTGTTTTTTGCCGGCGAGATTATAGATTGCGACGCTTATACCGGTGGATTTAACCTGCAAATTGCCTGGTCAACGGCGTACGCCGCAGCGATGGGAGCAAAAACTTTCATTGACAAATTACAAGGTGTGTACTAAAATACACTAAGGTATCAAATAAAGATAAATGATATTTTGGAGGAGTAGAGCATGTACGAAAAGTTAGTTTCTTATGCCTCGAAGCAGCTTGAGCTGAATCCTGAGGAAATTTCCCGGGAAAGTACCTTCGAAAGCCTTGGAATCGATTCTCTGGATATTGTGGAAATGATCATGGATCTGGAGACTGAACTGGGTGTTGAACTGGAAATGGAGGATCAGAAGATCTCCACATTTGGTGAGCTTGCCGATTTCATCGATTCGAAGCTTAACTAAGCAAATATTATAACCTTGTTGTGGCAGACCGGCTTATAACAAGGTCGCACTAGTTGGGGAGATAGCGGTGCCCTGTAACCCGCAATCCGCTATAGCGGGAATGAATCCCTACATGCGGGCAAGTTTTAAGTACTGTCAGGACTGTGTAAGCGGCGTTGAAGGAACGGTCTTGCGCAACGGGATCCCGTGAACCATGTCAGGTGGGGAACCAAGCAGCATTAAGCGGATCTTCCCGTGTGCCGCAGGGCTGCCGTTCCTGAGCTGGCTGCACTGATACCGGGTATTTGACTTGTTCAAATGTGGGTGTGCGATCTTGTTATGAGCCGGTCTATTTTTGGAGGTTAGTATGTATCAGGCACTGTACCGTAAATACCGCCCGCAGACCTTTGATGATGTAGTTGGGCAGTTGGCTGTTACCCAGACATTAAAAACCCAGATCGTCAGCGGAAAACTCAGTCATGCATACCTGTTTACCGGTTCCCGGGGAACGGGTAAGACCAGTAGTGCCAAAATTCTTGCCAAGGCAGTTAACTGTGAGAATCCGCAGGAGGGAAATCCGTGCAACTGCTGTTCTGCTTGCCGGTCCATTGATGCAGGCGCCTGTATGGATGTGCTGGAGATCGATGCCGCATCCAACAACGGTGTTGATAATGTACGGGATCTCCGGGATGATGCTGTGTATACACCCTCCCAGGTAAAAATGCGTGTTTATATCATCGACGAAGTCCATATGCTGTCGATTTCCGCATTTAACGCACTTCTGAAGATCATAGAAGAACCGCCGGTGCATTTGTTGTTTATTTTGGCGACCACCGAGCTTCATAAAGTCCCTGCAACGATTCTTTCCCGCTGTCAGCGTTTTTCCTTCCGGCGTATCAGCCAGGAGGATATTGCCGCACGGCTGCAGTATGTTGCGTATGAGGAAAATATTGACCTGGACCATTCCGCTGCAAGCCTGCTGGCACGCCTTGCCGACGGTGGTATGCGTGACGGACTGAGCCTACTGGATCAGTGTGCCTCAGCAACCACAGGTGAGCTGACTGCAGATAAGGTTTACTCCTGTCTTGGAATTGCCGGTATACAGCAATGCAGCACCTTGATGACGCATATTGCTCAGCAGGATACCGGCAGTGCACTCGCTCTGATGAACAAGCTTTATGCCGAGGGAAAGGATATGGGTGCGCTGCTTGACGAGCTTGCCTGTCTTACTCGGGATTTTATGGTACTGAAAACAGCACCAAAGGAAGCTATTAGTATGCTCTCCGGTGTTGCTACAGACAACGAAGTGTGCCAGCTTGCGCAGCGTTTCTCCAGCGGTGAGCTTATTCGGATGATGAACCTAATTCAGAATACGCTTTCCGGGTTTTCAAAAAGCGCAAGCCGTCGTATGGATGCAGAGCTGTGCATCGTAAATCTGTGCCAACCGGAGCTTGATTGCGACACCCAGGCTGTGATCGCGAGGTTAACGCGTCTGGAGGACCAAATTAAAACTGGCAGCTTTATCCCGACACCTGCACCTGCGCAGACGGCACAAGCTCAGCCGCAAGAAGATCCAAAGACCGAAATCGAGATACCGGCAACCGAACCTGAGCAGATGCCAAAACAACTTGTAGATCAGGCACCAGTCGGTTTCTGGACAGATGTGGCGGCATCTGTACGTGCAGAATTAAGTCCTGCGATCTCCGGTTTTTTTGCAACAACGCCTAACGCTCCTTTGCGAGGGATACTGGCAGGAGAGCGCCTGGTTCTTGCCTGTGAAAACAAGTTTATCATGGAGATCATTAACAAGCCCGACATCCTGGCGCTTGTTGCGAGGAAAGCCTCTGCGAAGCTTGGTCGGCAGATAAATGTTATTGTAACTGACAGCACCGGCGCTGAGGAAAAAAACGCGCAAATGGAGCAGCTGCTTGACTTTGGCAGAGCGCATGGCGATGTTATTAAGATTAAAGATCATTAACGATAGGAGAATTTACTATGGCTAAGGGTGGATTTCGCGGAATGCCTGGTGGTATGAATCAGGCTGCTATGATGAAGCAAGCGCAGAAGATGCAGCAGGAAATGCTTCGTATGCAGGAAGAAATGGAAAATAAAACCTACTCCGCTACAGTCGGAGGCGGCATGGTAACTGCCACCGTAAACGGTAAGCACGAGGTTGTAGGGCTTGAGATCAAGCAGGAAGCTGTTGATCCGGATGATGTGGAAATGCTGCAGGATATGGTTATTGCTGCTGTCAACGAAGCAATGCGTGCGGCAGATGCAGAAGCAGCAAGCAATATGTCCCGATTAACCGGCGGTCTGAATTTAGGCGGTCTGTTCTAAGGAGGATGTATGCACTATTTTCCCGCAGCGTTGCAAGAGCTTGCTGACCAATTTGCCCGTCTTCCCGGTGTCGGAGGAAAGACAGCACAGCGTTTGGCTTTTCACATATTAGAACTGCCGATGGAGGATGCACAAGCCTTTGCTGATGCCATTATCGAAGCAAAGAATACGGTACACTCCTGTCCCATTTGCCAAAATCTCACAGACCGGGATGTTTGTCCTATCTGTAATGATGATTTGCGCGATCAGAGTCTGATCTGCGTGGTAGCGGATACTAAGGATGTGATCGCAATTGAGCGTTCTCATGAGTTCTCAGGTGTGTATCATGTGCTGCACGGAGTCATCTCTCCACTCAACCATGTCTCCCAGGACGATATCCGCATCAAGGAGCTGCTTTACAGAGTTGCACAGGGGAATGTCCGCGAGGTCATTATGGCAACAAACCCCGATACAGAAGGGGAGGCGACAGCTATGTATATCTCACGACTTTTGCGACCCATGGAGGTCAAAGTTACGCGCCTTGCATACGGTGTGCCTGTGGGCAGCCAGCTGGAATACGCTGACGAAGTGACTCTCTCCCGAGCGCTGGAAGGCAGACAGGAAATGTAAATATTATTGGCAGGCGCAACAGCGCCTGCCATTTTTTTACATATCAAATGCAGGGTTCATATAATAGACATTCTTCTGATTCAGTTTTTCACGAAGAAGCTGAACAGCTTCCCCAAATCTTTGGAAATGCACGACCTCACGCTCTCTTAGGAATTTGATTACATTATTCACATCCGGATCATCGCTCAAGCGAAGGATATTGTCGTAGGTCACACGCGCTTTTTGTTCTGCACCAAGATCCTCGGTTAGGTCAGCCATCGGATCACCCTTAACCTGCATCGTTGCAGCGGTCCAGGGTGTCCCGGAAGCAAAGGTAGGATACACACCTGTTGTATGGTCCACAAAGTAGGGCGCGAAAGCAGAATCCTGTATCTGAGAGTCCTTAAGGTTTCTGGTCAGCTGATGCACGATCGCACCGACCATCTCCAAATGGCCAAGTTCCTCTGTACCGATATCGGTAAGCAGACCCTTCAGCTCGTCAAAGGGCATAGAATAGCGTTGGGACAGATAACGCAATGATGCGCCTAACTCACCATCTGGTCCACCGTACTGAGAAATAATAATAGCGGCAAGTCTGGGGTTTGGGCGATCGATCTTTACTGGATACTGTAGCTTTTTCTCATATATAAACATTCTTACACCTCCCGGTTTTTAGCATATTCCCAAGGCCAGGGTTCATCCAGCCATTTATATTCACCGTTTGTGATGGACCTATGACTAACAGGACCACAGAGTTTTTCATATTTCTCAAGTCCGTCTTTATACATTTTTTGGTAAGAACGGTACAGTGCAAGGGCTTCTGCATCATCTCTGTGCGTGTCAAGATATAATGCCAGTTCCTGTATTGCAAAGGCCATTGTCTGCAGCTCTGTCAGGGGTGTTACAGGCAACTCATTCTTGTTCACCATGCCCATAAAGGGTAGATCCAATCCAGGGAACAGCGTTCCGCGCACAATAGCTGTTTGGGCTTCGTATTTTGGCGGATTTTCGATTTGGAAGGGTACATAAGGGTTAGCCAGAGGTGCGATTGCAGGCAAGCGCCCTTCGCCTCCCGGACGTATATTCTTTTTCATATCCAACAGATATTCCTCCTTGTCATTTTGTTCAGAACTGTCGTTCCTGGTCATACTATGCTACTTACTGCTGTAATGTTCATTTTTCAAGCAGTTTGGCATACAGTATTGTGAGGTGTTGTCCATGAGGAAGAAAATCCATTTGTTTCCTATTGTTCCTATCAATCTTCTGATCCTGTGTCTTCTTCTAGGTGCTGCTTTTGCAGGAAGCAAGGTTGTTACCGTTGCAACTGAAAATGCGCCTGTTGCCGGACGGCACTGTGTTGTGATCGATGCCGGTCACGGAGGGGTTGACGGGGGGGCGGTTTCCTGTACAGGCGTTTTTGAAAGTGCGCTCAATCTTGAGATTGCGCTGCGTTTAGACGACCTGATGCACCTGTTAGGTATCAACACTTCTATGATCAGAACAACGGATATATCGATACATACGGAAGGGGAGAGCATCGCTGCTAAGAAAGTATCAGATTTGAAGCAGAGAGTAGGTATTGCAAACAGCACAAATAATGCACTGCTAATCAGTATCCATCAGAACTATTATTCGGACAGTCGCTACAGCGGCACACAGGTTTTCTATGCAAATACGCAAAACAGCGATACGTTTGCAAAAAAAATGCAGGATTTATTTATCTCAACAATAAATCAGGGCAGTAAACGGCAGGCAAAAAAAGCAACAGGCGTGTATTTAATGCAGCATATCCGCTGTACCGGCATTCTTGTAGAGTGTGGCTTTTTGTCAAACCCACAAGAAGAATCAAAACTGAGGTCTGCAGAATATCAGAAAAGGATTTGCTGTGTAATTGCTTCTGCCGCAAGCCTGTTTCTGAATAGTAATGACATTGCTTGACCGAACCCCGTATGGTTGTTATAATAGAAATATACAGCAAAAGAGGAGAAGACAAAATGGCAAAGACAAAGACAGTATTTTACTGTACTGCCTGTGGTAATGAAACGCCAAAGTGGCAGGGGAGATGTCCGGCGTGTGGACAGTGGAATACAATGCAGGAGCATATCGAAAAACCGACTCCTGCCGGCAGGACCAGAACAGCACCGGTTGGTTTTAAGGCTAATGCACAACGCATTGGGGAAGTCACCAGTGACAATGAGAGCCGTTTTTCTACCGGAATAGGAGAACTTGACCGTGTCCTCGGCGGTGGAGCTGTGGTTGGCTCTCTGATCCTTGTAGGTGGTGCACCCGGCATTGGTAAATCTACTCTGCTTTTACAGATTTGCAACGCCTTGTGTGCCGGAAGAAAAGTGCTGTATATATCCGGTGAGGAAAGCGAAAAACAGATAAAGCTTAGGGCGCAGAGAATCGGCGTTATGCCGCAAGATCTATATATACTTTCTGAAACCTGCCTTTCAGATATTCTGGCTTCCACAGAAGCACTTCAGCCGGATGTTCTGATCGTGGATTCGATCCAAACCATGTATAATGAAGACAATGATTCCACACCGGGCAGCGTTACTCAGGTCAAAGAATGCACGATGTCGCTGATGCAGCTGTCAAAATCACAGGGCATTACTGTTTTTGTTGTTGGACACATCAATAAAGACGGCGCGATCGCAGGTCCCAAGGTCCTTGAGCATATGGTGGATTGTGTGCTATATTTTGAAGGAGATCTGAACTCCTCCTATAGGCTTCTGCGCGCAGCAAAAAACCGTTTTGGCTCAACGAACGAGATCGGTGTTTTTGAAATGGGAGACTGCGGACTGATCGAAGTTCCCAACCCCTCTCAGATGCTTCTTGAGGGAAGACCTGAAGGTGCGTCCGGCACCTGTGTTGCATGCGTAATGGAGGGCACGAGACCAGTTCTTGCAGAGGTACAGGCGCTGGTTACAAAGACATCCTTTAATGTCCCCAGAAGGACATCAGACGGTTTTGATTTTAACCGGGCTGCCCTATTACTGGCGGTCGCCGAAAAGCGCGCAGGTATGAAATTGGGTGCATTCGACGCATATATCAATGTGATCGGCGGACTGCGTTTGGACGAACCGGGTGCGGATCTTCCGGTGGTGCTGGCAATAGCGTCGTCCTACCGTGACCGGGCAATACCGGATGATCTGGTTGCAATAGGGGAGATCGGACTTACCGGTGAGGTACGTTGTGTATCTCACATGAACCAAAGGCTTTCAGAAGTTGCGAGATTAGGGTTCAAAAAGTGCATTATACCCAAAAGAGTAACAGAAAAGTTAGATATTCCGTCTGATTTGGAAATTTATCGTGTTAAAAATATATATGAAGCAATTGAAATTGCTATGTAATTTGACAATTAAAAAGGGGAGAGGACTTATTCGTCCTCTCCTTTTCTGAAATCAAGTTTAGACAGGGGATTAGCTTGCGCTGCTAACTTCAATTCTGTGCTCTCAATATGGGTGTAGATCTGTGTTGTATTGAGGTTTTCATGCCCTAAAACCTCCTGGACGGTCTTTACATCCACGCCACCGGATAGCATCATTGTTGCCGCTGTGTGACGAAGTTTATGTGCAGAAAATTGTGTTGCGTCCAAACCAGCTTGCAGCAAAGCTTTTTTTACCAATCTATGCACTGCATCCACGCTGATTCGATTACCGTTTCTGGAGCCAAACAGCGCACGGTTATCTGACAAGGTCTTTTTTTTGCGCTCCTGTAAATATGCATCGATCGCTTTTCTGCAGGCAGAACCAAAGTACACAAAGCGCTCTTTATTTCCTTTGCCGACAACACGCACTCGATCCTCATATACATCTGTGATATTAAGTCCAACAAGCTCGCTGCGCCGTATGCCACAATTCAGAAAAAGCATTAAAATCGCATAATCGCGAACCTCATTCTGACCTGAAACTGCTTGTAAAAGTGCTGCAGATTGTTCCATCGTTAAATACTTAGGGAGACTTTTTCGCAGTTTTGGATATTCAAGATCCGCCACAGGGTTTTCCTGTAGCTGCTTGGTTCTCACTGTAAGATACTTATAAAAGGATTTGATAGCTGACAATTTGCGGGCGCGTGCAGCAGGAGAAATTCCATATTCAACTGCTGTAGTTTCTGGATTTACCGCACGGTCGTTCGCTAAATATGACAGAAAATCAAACACGTCTGATGTAGTTATATCCTTAATGAAATCGATTCCGATATCCTTAATAACAATATCATCAAGATGTGTTTGTATCGGCATATCGCAACGCATCAGTCTGATGAAACGCAAGAACATTCTTAAGTCAAGATAGTATTCTGATATTGTTAGTTGTGATTGACCCTTGATGTTCTCGTGGTATATTAAGAATTCTCTCAGAATTTGCGGACAGTCATTATATCGTTGCATTATAATAATCCTCCTAAATTAGTAAATTTATGCAAGGGGATGAATCAGTGCTTTGTAACCGTAAAAACAAGTAGATAAATACATTACTGCATCTTCTTTGCATACATTATATCATAAACCTACTTCCAACGCAACAAAATTTTTATTTTGTTGCGTTCGCAAATGCTTTAATAATTCCCCGGCTGCCAACAGCGAACTCTCGCTCCCTGTCTGCGCGTCCGGGTCTGTGCGTCAACAAAATAATGGTTTTGTTTCGTTTGGGCTTGTGCAGCCCAGCTACTGGCTGATTAACAACATCAACCGCGCTTTGATTTCGTTTCTGCAAATGCTGTAAAAACTATTTATACAATCTTTATAGGCTTTAGGCTTGCGTTTTAACCCTATGGCTGATATAATCTAGCAGGAATATTGTCGTTTCTCTACCCTATTGCTCTAGGAGGTTAATTTATGTCAGTCAAAAGAATCGGTGTCTTAACCAGCGGCGGCGATGCGCCGGGTATGAATTCTTGTGTTCGCGCTGTTGTGCGCACAGCGTTATATCATGGAATTGAATGCTATGGTATTCGCCGTGGCTACAACGGTCTGATTACCGGAGATATTATTCGATTGGACGAAAAGAACATCAGCCATATTATCAACCGTGGTGGCACAATCTTATATACTGCCCGCAGCCAGGAGTTTATGACAAAGGAAGGTCAGCAAAAGGCTGCCTCAACATGTAAATTTCTGGGTCTTGACAGTATTGTTGCTATTGGCGGTGACGGAACCTTCCGTGGCGCTGCTGCTCTGTCCGAATACGGCATAAATGTTATTTGCATTCCTGCTACCATCGACAATGATATCTGCTGTACAAACTACTCCATCGGCTTTGATACCGCGGCTAATACCGCCATCGAATGCATTGACAAACTCCGTGATACTATGCAATCTCACGAACGATGCTCTGTTGTTGAGGTTATGGGGCGCAACGCCGGCTATCTGGCAATGTATGTTGGTCTTGCAGTTGGTGCAACAGCCGTTCTTGTCCCTGAGAAACAGATCGATTTTGAGCGAGATGTGGTAGAAAAGATCCGCCAAGCCCGCTTGAACGGATTTACGCATTACATGATCGTTGTTGCCGAGGGTGCTGGCTCAGCAGCTGATATAGCAGCTAAAATCAAGGCGAGCTTAGACTTAGATCCCCGCGTTACCGTTCTCGGACATATCCAACGAGGCGGCTGCCCTACCGGTCGTGATCGCGTAAACGCCACGAAAATGGGCTACCTGGCTGTGGAGATGCTAATATCCGGAAAAACAAACCGTATTATCTGTACAAACTGCGGCTGTTTTACTGATGTGGATATTCGGGAAGGTCTTATGATGCGTCGCGGAATTCAGGATATCGAGGTCAATGTACTTGCTGCAATGACAGGAATTTGATCTCCCCTTCCCTTTATAAAAAATACATCCATCGATAAATTTCGGTGGATGTATTTTTATGCTTTTGGATGGCATTTTTCGTAAACAGACTTAATTTTTTGATTTACAAGATGTGTGTACATCTGCGTCGAAGAAATATCACTGTGCCCCATGAGTTCCTGTAAGGAACCCAGATCAGCACCGTTTTCTAAAAGATGGACTGCAAAGCTATGGCGCAGCGTATGGGGTGTGATCTCCTTACTGATATGCGCTGTCTCCTGGTAGTGCTTAAGTATCTTCCAGAAGCCCTGACGGCTCATACGGATGCCGTTAATGTTGACAAAAAGTGCGCGTTCTTCCTGAGAAGCGACCATACTGCTGCGAATATCGCGCATATAGACGCTCAGCGCTTTTAGAGCAGCAGGATACAACGGAATTGCGCGGGTCTTCTTGGCGTTGTTGCATTTTATGATCCCTTGCTCTAAATTCACATCATCAATATCGAGATTGATCAGCTCGCTGACCCGGATACCTGTAGCGTACATGACCTCAAGCATTGCCTTATCACGATATCCCTTTGCGTCCAGGCAGACGGGCTGTGCAAGAAGAAGTTCAATTTCTCTGCCTGTAAGGATTTGAGGCAGTTTCTTCTCGCCGCGGATGACACGAACATCGGTCACAGGTGTCTTTTCCAAAAATCCGGAAGAAACAACGTAACCATAGAAATTCTTCAGACTAGCCAGACTTCTGGATATGGTGGCACCGGTACGCCCTTCTTCCTCCAGATGTGTCAGAAAGTCACTGATATTCACTTGTGTAGCATCGATCACATCTATATTCTCAGACTGGCGCAACCACATAGAAAATTGGTGGATATCACGCATGTATGAGGATATGGTGTTGGCAGATGCCTGCTTTACCTTGGTCAGGTAATTTTCATAAGCCTGAATCAAATCCAACATGAATATGCGAACCTTTCCTTACAAATGGTCAAATAACATCATTGCAAACGGCGATACAAGAAAATAATCAATACATCCAATTGCAGCGGATATTATAAGTGAAATCAAAAAATCTGTCCTAAGCCCTTCCCTATTTTCTGCCATATTTCTAAAAGAAAACCAGAGTAAAACAATAACAGAGCAGGAATCTGAGAATATAAAAAGCCACCTAACTAACCAGCCGGCATCACCAGAAGCGAATGCAACACTGAAAACACAGCAACTGAAGAAAAATGCCTTAGTAAATATAACCGGTAAAACCAGTAACGGTCTGGAAAGCCGTAGGACAACAAAAACAAATAGTAAAGGAAAGATCAGTACAAACAACAAGCCGACGATCGACAAACGGGAATCAATCACCGAAAGCATCAAATGAGAAACGGACACAGTTGCTTGAAAAGCAAAATAAAAACCAAGGATAATTCCAAGGATCCAGATAAGCGCTAACAATATATTAAACAGTCGATGGTTTTTGCACGCAGATGATAGAATACCGTCAGTATGATGCACGATATAACCTCCCCTTTTGTAAAGCAGTTTTGAGGAGTAGTATCGAACATAACATTTTTGCGCATAATGCACCAGTTAACATATTGCTCGAATACTATACACCAAAACTAAGCTAAAAGCAAGCAATTTTGGGTAAATTTGCGTTTTTTGTGGATTATGACAATTTTTATGTTAACATTGTTATGTAAACAAAGTTAACCACTTCAGAACCGCACGACCATATGTGCAAGATGTTGCGTGGGCAACCCGAACAAAGACACTAGATGTAGATTTGAAGGTATTCTTGCATATTTTTACACATAGGTAAACGATATTTACCTATGTGTAAAATTTGTACAACTTAACGATAGTTCCATCTCTTTCTTGTACGAGTGTTACGCGTATTTCTTTTCCTACATAGTATTACCGCCATCAAGCAGCCCAAGCCACATGCAATGGTCCCTACTAAAATGCCACTTGTTATACCGTCCCAAAACAGCAGTGCACATCCTAACAGCAGAAGAAAATACACGCCAGCAGTTAGGACACAGGCTAACTGCCTGTTACCAGTCATGATCCTACCAGCTAAAAGCGAACCGATCATTGCTGACAGAAACTGTATCAGGATCGTTGCGAACGGTATAGACCCGATATTTAATTTTTCTGCAGAGACCAGCAGCGCTATACCCACGCCGGTCACAAGTGACAGGAGCACCGCTGTTCCGACGCCTACCACACAGGAAACCAGCAATGAACCGTCTGCTCTTGATCTCGTATTTTGCATGCTTATCCCCTCCCCTTTCCACAATACTATGCGGACAAGTATAGAAAAATACCCAGAGCGTTTGCTCTGGGTATTTTTCTGTGCAGAATTATTTTGCCATCTGACGGATCATCGAATCCAAAAGCTTACTTGCTTCTTCTTTTGTATCCGCAACTGCTGTGTAATAGAACTTCACTTTAGGTTCTGTGCCGGAGGGACGGGCGATCACACTACCCTGGTCGCCAAGCAAGAATTCCAACACATTGGACTTAGGAAGCGTGATCTCAGTTTTCTTTCCGGTGCGAAGATCCGTGGCAATACGGCTGCCGTAATCCCGGACAGCGGTAACCGGGGCGCCGCCAATAGTTTCAGGAACATTATTGCGTAGATCTGCCATCATGTTCGCGGCCTTTTCCATGGCGTCAGCACCGGTAAGCTCTATGCTTTGCACATGCGCAAGATAATAACCATAGGTGCTGTAAACATCATTAAGCGCATCCAGAATCGTCTTGCCCTGGAGTTTAAGCGAAGCTGCCAATTCACAAACCAGCATTGAAGCAACGACAGCGTCCTTGTCCCGGGCATAAGTCCCCTTCAAATAGCCGCAGCTTTCCTCAAAGCCGAATACGAACTTATTCTCCTGTCCTTTTTCCTCCAGCTCCAGGATTTCACCGCCGATATACTTAAAACCGGTAAGGACCGCCTTCATTGTAACGCCATAGTGAGCAGCGATGCGGTCTGCAAGCGGAGAGGACACGATACTGCGAACGACGATCGCACCATCCGGAATGTCTTCACGGGCACATCTTGCTTTTAAGATATACTCCATAAGCAAACATCCGAGCTCATTGCCGGAAAGCTTACAATAACCACCGTTTCCGTCCGGGACAGCAATCGCAACACGGTCACAGTCCGGATCTGTACCAAGGATCACATCACAAGGTGCGTTATCAGCGACTTTATAGCTTTCATTAAGCGCAGCATCTGTTTCCGGATTGGGGTACTCGCAGGTTTTAAAATCGCCGTCAGGCTTCTCCTGGCACGCTACGACCGTGATATTCACGCCAAGACGACCCAAAACGGTGCGCACAGGCTCATTGCCAGTACCGCACAACGGAGTATAAACAATATTCAAGCCTGATTTGCGTACCATCTCCGGATCAACAGCCTCAGCAAGAACGGTTTCATAATAGCGCTCCCATATATCCTGTCCAATATAGCTGATAAGACCCTCCTGCATAAAGTCAGAGAACGATTTGCGCTCAGGTACAAAATATGGAATCTTGCTAATATTTTCCGTCACAACAGCAGCCGGTTCATCCGTCATCTGACAGCCGTCAGGTCCGTAGCACTTTACGCCGTTGTAAGCACCTGCATTATGGCTGGCAGAAATAACAATACCGCAGCCGCAGCCTAATTCCCGCACAGCATAGGACAGCATCGGCGTAGGCGCAAGTCTGTCGTACAGATAAGTGTGGATACCGGCTTCAGCAAAGGCAACAGCGCAAACCTCAGCAAATAGCTTTGAGTTATGGCGGGAGTCGTAACCGATAGCTGCCTTTTGCGGCAAATCCGTTCCGGACAGCCACGCTGCCATGCCCTGCGCAGCTCTTCGAACTGTGTAGCGGTTCAATCGGTTGCTGCCAGCTCCCATAATGCCGCGCATACCCGCAGTACCAAACTGCAGATCACTGCCAAAACGCCCTTTCAGCTCTTCTGCATCATTTTCAATTGCTTTTAATTCCGCCTGGACATCCTCAGGCAGATTCGCATTGCACCAAAAGCTGTATCGCTCCAAATAAGTCATAGAAACCTCCATTATTCAAAAAACAGCTCAAAAGTAAATTTGAGCTGTTTCTTTGTACTTACTCCTCAGAATCCTGCACAGCAGCACTTGCCTTCTTTTCCTGGTTATCAACCAGCGCCTTGAACTTCATGCGCGTATCACGAACATCCTCCAAGGACATTGAAATAGCTTCTTCCGTGCGGCGCAGAGCATCATCCATGTAATCGTTGCTTGCCTTACGCAGCTCAGACATACGAGCCTGGGTCTGCAGGACCATCTCCTGACACTGACGCTTTGCCTCCTGGTAGATAGTCTCCTCAGTAACCAGCTGGTCTGCCTTTTCCTGCGCCTGGCGAATCAGACCTTCAGCCTCACGACGCGCCTGTCCGATCAGCTCATTGCGGGACTCAACGATCGTCCGTGCCTGCTTCAGCTCAACAGGCAACTGTGCGATGATCTCATCAAGCATATCCAGGACCTTATCCCGTTCCAAGATACACTTGTCAGCGCCCAAAGGCAGCGCTCTGGCATCCTGCACCATATCATACAGTGCAGAAATAATATCTTCGATGTTCTGTTCGTTCATTTTCTATTTCCTCCTTGGTTTATGGCAACGATTCTTTGCTTGAAATCAGGGATAATTTGCTCTGGCAAAAAATCAGACAAGTCAACATCGTAACCGCCTAATTCTTTTACCGTGCTGGAGCTGAGGTACATATACTGATGTTCCGCAGTAAGGAACATTGTATCCAAAGTGGGATTGATCTTGTGATTTATGAGTGCCATCTGGAACTCATTTTCAAAATCAGAGCCTGCGCGCAGACCTTTAACGATTACACAGCTTCCTTTTCGCTTTGCGTACTCTGCAAGCAGTTCATCCGAGGAATCTACCTCAATATTATCAATCCCAGTTACGACTCTCTGAATCATCTCCACCCGTTCCTCTCTTGAAAACATCGGAGATTTTGCAGGATTGACCATGACACAGACGATGAGCCGGTCGAAAATATTCGCCGCCCGTTTGATAATATTCAGATGACCGCTGGTAATCGGATCAAAGCTGCCGGGATAAATGGCAATTTTCATAATTTCACTCTTTGCGGTAGACAGCAAGAATGGTCTTGCCGTATTTGTAGTCCTTTGAACGAATATAGCCCTGAAATTCCCAAGGCAGGTCCTTTTCCAAGGGTCGTTCTGTGACTATTATACCACCAGATTGCAAAATGTCAATTTCTGTTATCATTTTTAACGCATTTTCTAAAAAAACTTCTGCATATGGCGGATCCAGGAAAACAATATCAAACTGCTCGTTGCATTTTTTAAGATAAGCAAGATAATCAGACCGAACCACTCTCGCATCAGAAGAAAGCTTTGCCCTGGACAAATTCTCGGATATGAGACGACAGGCATCATTACCCGAATCGACAAATACAGCAGACTTTGCTCCTCTGCTGAGTGCCTCAATTCCCAGCTGACCTGTTCCACCAAAAAGATCCAGCACCCTTGCACCGGGGATATCAAATTGAATAATGCTGAACAGCGCTTCTTTCACGCGGTCTGCAGTGGGTCTTGTCCTCATCCCAACAGGTGTTTTTAGTACAACGCCCCGGGCTTTTCCAGAAATTACTCGCATATATCCCCTACCCCTCTCGTCCTTTTCTGAAATGCGCAAATACAGCCGCAGCAGCATCCTTAGTAACATACCTTCCAAGTTCTGAAAGATCTGCGTTTTTAATGGCTGTCAAGGAACCAAATGCGCGCAGAAGCTGCTGCTTACGCTTTGGACCGATTCCGGGAATCTGATCCAATTCAGAATATCGCAACCGCTTACTTCGTAGCTGACGGTGGAATGTGATGGCGAACCTATGCGTTTCTTCCTGAATATTTCCGATGAGGGAGAATACACCTTGCTGTCCGTCGATCCGGATCTCGTCGCCGTCTGGGGTCACTAACGCCCTTGTGCGGTGACGATCATCCTTAACCATACCGAATACAGGAAAGTCAATTCCAAGCTCCCGGAGCGCGTCCACAGCCGTCCTGGCGTGTCCAATACCACCGTCAATCAGTAACAGATCCGGCGCGGTATCAAATCCCTTATCTTTTTGTTTATAATGGGTAAAACGACGGGTAATGACCTGGCGCATGGATGCATAATCGTCCTGATCACACAGATCCTTGATCTTAAAGCGCTTATACTCGCTTCGTTTTGGTTTTCCTTTATCAAAAACAACCATGCTCGCAACGATATCTGTACCCGATATATTGGAAATATCAAATGACTCGATCCGTGCAGGTATACCTGTTCCAAGCATTTTCCCAAGGATGGAAAGCGTCGCATTTGCACGATCTTCCCTGTCGGTAACACGGTCCGCTTCTTCCTGCGCATTCAATACAGCAAGCTCTACAAGTCTGACATTTTCTCCCCTTTGCGGAACCTTAAAACGCGTTTTTCTCGCATATTTCTGCTCCAAGAGCTGTTCAAACAGTACGCTGTCGTCAATATTAAAAGGCAGCAGTACTACTTTGGGAACGAAACCACGATTCAGATAATACTGTTTCAGCAGTGAGGATACTGCGGCCGCTGCATCATCCGAAACGGGAAGAATCTCATAATCCTTATCGATCAAGTCACCGCCGCTGAAATGCAGAACCGTGAAGCATGCTCTTGTCTCTGTCTGCGCATAGCCGATCACATCTGTGTCCGCCATCGCCCCGGCGGTTACAGTCTGCTTTTTTCCAAATGCTTCAACCGCGGACAGCTTGTCACGCAGGCTTGCAGCCAGTTCAAAATTTAATCCCTCAGCTGCTTGCAGCATTTCCGCCTTGATGCTGCTGGCAACCGATTTATAGTCACCTAAAAGCAGCTGGCGCGCAAGCTCCATCGTTTTACGGTAATCTTCTTCCGGATCTTCCATCTGACACCAGCCGGCACATTGGTTCATGTGATAATTCAAGCAGGGTCGACCTTTACCAATATCCCTGGGGAATTTTTTACCGCAGTCCGGCAGCTTCAAAGTAGTCCGAATAGTCTCCAGTGCTTTATTTGTGACACCTCTGCTGCCAAACGGACCGTAGTAGCCTGCTCCATCGTCAGAAATACGACTGACTATTTTGATTGAAGGATACGCCTCCTTCATGTTAAGACGCAGATACGGGTATCCTTTGTCGTCTTTTAATAGGATGTTGTACTTTGGCATATACTGCTTGATCAGGGAACACTCAAGAACCAATGCCTCAAACTCTGATGCAGCTACGATTACATCAAAATGGTCGATCTTGCTGACCATCAGTCTGGTTTTGTGCGAATGAGAGGCAGCATCCTGAAAATACTGACTGACGCGATTTTTTAATTTTTTAGCCTTACCGACATAGATCACCCGGTCCGCATCATCCCTCATGATATAAACACCGGGGGAATAAGGCAAGGACAGAGCTTTTTCCTTCAGTTCCTCAAAATTCATAGCTGCACTCCAAAAAAGCTCCGCCCCAATGCAGTCAGCACCTGCACTGAGGCGGAAAAAAGAATATCAATAAATATCTCTCTGGAGAAGTTCTTCCAATGCGCTTACTGCTTCCTCTTCTTTGACACCGTTGGCGGAAAGCGTAACTGTTGCACCAGTCACAACGCCAAGGGACATAATACCAAGAAGGCTCTTGGCGTTCATTGTGCGGTTGCCAGATTCCAGGCAGATATCACAATCATATTCATTTGCTTTTTGCACGAAGTATGTAGCCTGCTTATTGTGCAGTCCAGATTCGCAGCGGACTACAATTTCCTTCTTATACATATTACTAACACTCCTTAACGCTGTACAGTATCTTGCGCAGCTTCTTAACATATGATACCAAATCTATCAGAAAAGTCAACTGATTTTCGAAAAAACGGCAAAACTATATATAATAGACCTAAAAATGCCAAAATTTGTCATCATTTGAATTCGGCGATCGTGACGCCATCCTCGCCTTCTCCATACGCACCCAAACGGAATTTCTTGATAAATTTGTTCATGCGTAATGCCTGCTGTACCGCTGCGCGAAGCGTACCGGTGCCCTTGCCATGAATGATCCGCACAGGAGAAACATTTGAACGCATTGCCTCGTCCAGATACCGGTCTAGAACGCAGATAGCTTCTACGCTGTCCATTCCCCGTAAGTCAATTTCAGAAGCGATCACATTGACCTTCATTTCTCTGCCGGAATGCGCCGGTCTTGTCGGCTTCGGCTTATACTGGTTTTCTGTCTCCAGAAGATATATCTCATCCGGTTTGGCGTTCATTTTCAAAATTCCTGCCTGGAGCAGGAAGGTACCGTCCTTGTTGATCGCAATAACATTCGCCTTTGTACCCAATTTGAGCAATTCAACCGTATCCCCCACAATGATCGGTCGTGAAGCAGCAGGACGCTTCTCGGTTATTCTGCCAGCATTGATCCGACTCTCTGCATCATTTAGCGTTCGACGCAGTGCAGATTGGCGTTGGTTGATTCCTTGTGTGTCCGCACTCTCTGCCAGCTGTTTTTTTAGAGCCTTAATTTCCTCAGACGCTGCGTTAGCAGTACGCCGGGCATCCTCGATGATCGCCTGTGCCTGTGCGCGCGCCTGTTCCAAGGCTTTATCACGCTCTTTTTGCAAAAGTTCGCTGTAGGATTGACTTTGTTCTTTGATCCTGGCGGTTTCCCAGCGCAGTTTTTCAGCCTCAAGACGAGCCGCTTCCATTTGCTGCCGCTGGGATTCCAGCTGACTTAGGACTTCCTCGAAATCTTTATCGTTTTGACTGACCCGGTCGGAGGCCTCTTTCAAAATATCATCAGATAAGCCCAGCTTTCTGGAGATAGCAAAGGCGTTGGACTTGCCGGGAATCCCGATCAGCAACTTATAGGTAGGCTGCAGAGTTTCTACATCAAATTCACAAGATGCATTGATGACTCCTTCTGTACGCATCGCGTACAGCTTCATTTCTGCATAGTGGGTGGTGGCAACCACATGACTGCCCATTTTACGGCAATATTCGATCAATGCGATAGCAAGTGCAGCGCCTTCTGCAGGATCTGTCCCGGCACCCAACTCGTCAAATAGCACAAGGCTTCTGTCATTGCACTCCTGCACAATATCTACAATAGTCCGCATATGGCTGGAAAATGTAGACAAGCTCTGGGCAATGGACTGCTCGTCCCCGATATCCGCAAGCACCGCATCAAATGTCGAAAGACAGCTTCCGTCTCCGGCAGGAATATGCAGTCCGCATTCTGCCATCAAAGTAAGCAGTCCAACGGTTTTCAGCGTGACTGTTTTACCGCCGGTATTCGGTCCGGTAACGATCATCGTGTCGAAATCCGTACCAAGACGCAGGGAGATCGGCACAGCTGTTTTCTGCTCGATCAGCGGATGACGGGCATTGCGCAGCTCTACCCTGCCACAGTCATTCATCACCGGCGCCCATGCCTTCATTTGGTATGCCAGCCGCGCCTTAGCAAAGATCACATCCAGTTGAATCAACACAGAAATATTCTCAGCAATGTCAGCACTGTGGGCAGACACCTCTGCAGACAGCTCCGCCAATATCCGCTCTATTTCCTTTTTTTCCTGCAGCTCCAGTTCCCGCAGCGCATTATTGGCATTGACAGCGGTCATTGGTTCAATAAAGTAAGTTGAACCCGTGGCAGAAACATCATGCACAAGTCCGGGAACATCATTTTTACATTCACTCTTTACCGGCACAACATATCTGCCCTGGCGAATCGTAATGATCGGCTCGCGCAGAATGTTTGTGTATGCCGGGGAAGAAATGACCTTCTGCAGGGTGTCCTTGATCTTTGCGCTCTGGATACGCTTATGGCGTCTGATATCCGCGAGATCCGGACTGGCGGTGTCGGCAATTTCATCCTCAGACAGGATCGCGCCAAAAATACGATCTTCCAGATATTTATTCGGCTTCAGGATCTGGAACATTGTGTCCAGAACAGTCGCTTTATCATCATCGGTTTTATAAGCCTTTACTGTCCGGGTACAACGCAGAACACCGGCAATATGCAAAAGCTCGGAAGGCAATAAGCTGCCACTTTTTTCAGCACGCTCCAGAGATGCAGAGACATCCCGCACGCCGGAGAAACCAGGGTTGCCCTTTTGAGTGCACAGTTCAGACGCGGCTGTTGTTTCATCCAGCAGCCTCTGAACCGTCTCCAGGTCGGATACAGGTCGCAGACCCAGACAAGCAGCCTTGCCCTCTGCACTGCCTGCGCAATCGGCGAGCATAGACAGCACCTGATCCAATTCAAGCTTTATCAAGGACTTTTCGTATAACTCAGACATGAAATGCTCCTTATTGCTCAATAAGTAGTGTTTTGTAAAAATCAAGGGCAGAAAAGCCACGCTCCAGCTGGGTGGTCAAGTAGCTTTCTGTCAGTTGTGACAAGCTGCGAATCGTATCACCCCCTGCCTGAAATGCAAACAGTCTCTTTGGGTGGCAGCTGCAGATATAGCGCATTGCTTCCAAAACGCCGGGGGTTACAGGCATTCGTATCCCGGCGGAGCCGGCGTTTCTGCAACTGGAACATTCCAGATCCCCACAGGATATATCAAACCGATCCGGTATCGGCTCTGCACACTGACAGCAACCGTGCAGATCCGGTGCGTAGCCCGCCAGACACGCGCTGCGAAGTTCAAAGACTGCTTTGACCTGCAATTGCGAAATATTTAACCTCGTCAGCGCGTACAGAGAGTTTAACACTAAGGACAACAGCTCCGGGTTCGGCGTATCTTCCTGGCAAAGTACCTCTGCAACTTGAGCAAAATATGTACCGGCAGAAAGTTTTTGCAGATCCCGGCGGAGGTCTTGAAACAGTTCGATCGAATGTGCCTCGTTGATTGTATAATTACCACGGTATTCAAAGAGGGTAAATTCACCGTAAGAAAGCAATTGACAGGGTGCGACGAGGGGGCTGTTCTTTCTGCGCAGCCCCCGTGCCTTCACCGTTAATTTTCCATGCTCCTGGGTCAGCACAGTCAGGAGCGCATCTGTATCATTGTAGGCTGTTACTCTCAGTACAAGCCCTTTGATCGTCATATACATGAACTGCCTCCGTTCTCCGTGCCTTATTGTAAAGCAGATACGCCTCCGGCGCACCGGTTTCCAAAAATACCTGCCAAAACAGTGCCGAATCCATTTTCATCCCTCCATCAGTAGGTTTGCCAAAGGGATGCCGGTTACTCCTGGTAATTATTCACTGTAGCCAAAATTCCGCACCAAAAAATCGTTATCCCGCCAGTTTTCTTTGTATTTCACCCAGGTAGTCAAAAACACGCGAGTCCCCATAAAGCGCTCACAATCAGTCCGTGCCATGGTGGATATTTTTTTCAGCATATCGCCGTGTTTACCGATAATAATTCCTTTATGGCTGGCTTTTTCACAGTAGATCGTCGCATCAATATCAATAATGCCGTTATCACGCTCAGAAAATTTGGTGATCTCCACAGCGGTGCCGTGGGGAATCTCCCGATCCAGGCACCAAAGCAGCTTTTCGCGAATGATCTCTGCCATAACCTGGCGCTCCGGCTGATCCGTTGTAACATCCTCCGGAAACAGGAACGGGCTTTCAATTGCGTACTTTTCACATAAAGACAGCAGATCCTCTACACCGTCGCCAGTCTTAGCAGAGATCGGAATGATCGCATCAAAGGAAGCTGCCTCTGAATAGACTGCGATCACCTCAAGAAGCTTGTCCTTCTCCACAGTATCGTTCTTATTGATCGCCAGAATGACCGGACACTTACGCTGAGAAAGCTGCTCTATAAGCTCCTGCTCCTGCAAGCCAATGGACGCAATCGGTTCAACCACCAATATAGTCAGATCCACATCAGCGATAGAGTTTTTTGTCACATTGACCATGTAGTCCCCCAGCTTTGTTCTGGGCTTATGGAAGCCCGGTGTGTCAACAAAAACAAACTGGGTAGCATTCCTTGTTACGATACCGCAAATGCGGTTTCTGGTGGTCTGGGGCTTGTTGGATACAATAGCGATCTTTTCTCCAACCAGATAATTTGTCAATGTAGATTTTCCCACATTGGGACGACCGGCAATGGTGATCATAGCGGTTTTGGTAGCCATGTAATTCTCCTTTGTATGTTACTTTCTTTGCATACCGTTAATTTGATCTGCAATATCTTCCTCGCGTTTGCGCATTTGCGCTTTCTGCATTCCCTCATCCAAATGGTCATAACCAAGCAGATGCAGCATGGAATGGATCGTCAAATATCCAATCTCTCTGCGTATGCTATGCCCAAATTCATGTGCCTGGGCAATTGCCCGATCTAAGGAGATCGCCATATCGCCCAAAGGACACATGCCTGTTTCCGGATCCACATAGGAGGACCAGTCTGCCGGAAGGACTCCGGGCTCCAGCTGGAACATAGGAAAACTGAGAACATCTGTTGGTTTATCGATGTTTCTGGACGCTTTGTTAATGGCTTGAATTCCCCGGTCGTCCGTAACCAAGACATTGATCTCGCAGGCAACAGTTACTTTTTCCGCTTCCAGCGTTTTTTGAATACATTCCAATATAATCGATCTTGCTGTGTATTTGAGTGGCGTAAAGCGGTCAAATGTCAAATTTATTTTCCCTTTTTTCATTATGTTTTCTTCCTTTGATAGCGACCGTGAAGCTGAGATCTTGCTTCCTTGACCGTATTTTTCTTTTCTGCCTGTTCGTAAGCGTTGATAATCTCCTGGACAAGTGCGTGGCGTACTACATCAGCCGAGGTCAGTCTGCAGATGGAAATATCCTTGACCCCCTGCAAAACCCGGATCGCATCCTTGAGGCCCGATGTTTTATCGCTGGGAAGGTCGATCTGGGTCACATCACCGGTTATGACGATCTTTGAGCCAAAACCAAGCCGTGTCAAAAACATCTTCATCTGTTCTCTTGTGGTATTCTGAGCCTCATCCAAAATAATGAAGCTGTCATCAAGCGTTCTGCCACGCATATATGCCAGAGGCGCAACCTCGATAGATCCGCGTTCCTGGTACTTTTGGAAGGTCTCAGCCCCAAGCATATCATAAAGCGCATCATACAGTGGGCGCAGGTAGGGATCGACTTTATTTTGCAGATCACCGGGCAAAAAGCCCAGCCTTTCCCCAGCCTCCACGGCAGGTCTTGTGAGAATGATCCGGTTTACAGTCCGGTCACGAAAGGCTGAAACGGCCGCAGCTACAGCAAGATATGTCTTACCTGTGCCTGCAGGACCGACACCCAGCGTGACCGTGCTTTTTTCGATCGCCCGCATATAGTTCTGCTGACCTACCGTTTTCGCCTTGATAGGCTTGCCCTTTGCAGTAATGCAGACAACATCCTTCGCCATCTGCGCCACTTGCGCGTCATTTCCTTCTTTGACAAGGGTTATCAGATAACGCACCCGCTGTTCGTCAATCGTCTCTCCCTTAGAGGCAAGCGAGAGCAGACCCTCCAAGGTTCGGGCAGCCTTATCCACCGCTTCCTCCTCGCCAAGGACCTTCAAGTCAGTGCCTCTGTTTGTGATCGTCACACCAAGTGCTTCCTCGACTCGCTTTATATTTTCATCAAAGGAGCCAAATACAGAGATCAGGTCCTCTACCCGATCTGCATTGACGATTCTTTCAATCTCTTTTCCCATATCCTTCTATGATCTCCTCATTGCGAACCCTGCCAATCATTTCAAGGCAGTCATATTTTCCGTAAAAGACCCACGCACCGTCCAAGACATCCACAGTCGTTTCCGCGCTCAATATCTGCCCGGCAAGCATTTGATCAAACAAGTAGCTTTGTGCGTAACCGGAAAGCCATGATGTGTCGTCACACTCCTGCGCATTGCAGGTATCGCTGTAGAATAACCGATGCTCTGTCTGTAGCGCGATCGGCAATTCAAAGCCCCCCGGCAAAGTCATACAGTCCTCAGAATATATTCTAACACAACTGCTTACCGAAATTCCACTACCTTTATATAATTTTATCACTTTTTTTCCAATTCGCAGACTGTAATATGTCTCTTTATTGATCATTTCACCCCTGACAACCGGATCAGAAAGACCGATGGCTGTCAGATCACGCACCGTTTGTGCATAGATTTCAGCTTTTGCATCCTGCGCCTTAATTGAAATTCCGCAATCTGTATAGCCGGACACCAGCGTCTGTCCTTTCTTTACCGCCTCACCTACCCTGCAAAGAACATTTCCCTGCAAAACAGTAATACTCTGAATGATTCCGTCCCGGGCAGCCACAACGCTGCTGACCGCGTGTGGCTGTGTCTGTTTTGTAACAGTACTTCTTTCCTGCACGGATATCACCGCTACACATCCGTAGGTGTTAATACCAGCCCACTGTAATTGTGGTATTGCATCCAACAGGGCGTTTTTCATGCGTTCACTGCGAACCCGTATTCTCGAGGCACCAAAACGAATACCACACTGCTCCGCTTTATCAAGTATAAGCGTAGTGGCGACGCTTTCATTCCCCTCTACCTCAACAAAGAGAATGCGCGTGGGTAAATATAATGACAAGAGCAATATAAATACCGTTCCAAACAGCAACACAGGTCTTCCACGCAGACTTGACAGCGACCAAAACAAACCTTCCCGCTTCTGAATCTTAACCGCTTCACCACGGCGTTCAAGCAGCGTTTGCAGCGCCCTATAATCTCGCCTGAGAATTCGCACGCAAACACACAGTTCACTTTTATAAATAACATCATACACAGCAATTCCGCTTCGGTTGACTGCCGTGAGCATATCTGCAGGTGTAGAGCTGGTAATCTCAAGACAGAGCATTCCTGTCATAGATCTTATCATTCCCATTTATTTCCTCCCAGCATGTATTGTTATTCCTGCTATTTTCCCGGTGATAACAAGCTGCTGATCTGACATACAGGCGAGCTTTAAGCCTGCTCCTGCTATCCCAAGAAAGCCATACCGCACCTTAACACATATTTCGCTGCAGCCATAGGCGGTAACACCCAGATGGTTTTCGATTAGCACCCGTCCGTCACCTATGAGCTCAACCAGCGGAACGCCCGGGGTCTTTTCCCCCGGCAGGTCTGCACCTAACATAATGCGGTCTAAAAATTTCCCCTGCTGTTTCAACATATCATCCCCTTTGTGCATTGTATGAAACAGTTGTGATGTTCTTTCCCGTTTATGCATAGATTCCCTTGAGGTGATCTCAGTGAACAGACAGAATCGGTTCTGGACAGGCATAGCGGCGTTAATAGGAACATTGGTATTGATCCTGGACGCTAAAACAGCACTTGCAGGTGCCCGGGAAGGTGTTGATGTCTGCATAAAAACGGTCATACCCTCCCTGTTTCCGTTTTTCGTGCTTTCAGCTCTTATAAGG
>JAZSHB010000013.1:0-2739 GCA_045533015.1 Faecousia sp. | reverse complement strand
GCTCTCAGAACGATGGACTCTCCCACGGGCTAAAAATCGCTTGCCAGCTCTCAATTTTTACCCAGCCCTTGGCTGGGTCGCCCTTTCGAGTCCCTTTGGCGACAAAAATATGGGATAGGCAAAAGCCTATCCCATATTTTTTGTACGCCGGAAGGGACTCGAACCCCCCACCCTCGGAACCGGAATCCGATGCTCTATCCCTTTTGCCACCGGCGCATTTGCTTTACAGCCTGGTTATTATAACAAGGTTTGCCCTTTTTGTAAAGGGGTCATTTTTGAAAAGATCCGGGGATTTTTCCCGGTTCTTTGGGAAAATGTGTTGTTTTCCGGAAAAGAGTGTGTTATAATGCACAAAAACAGGGCTTTGCCCATTCAAGGAGGCTTTTCTATGGCCGGTGTCCAAAACTTCCGCAGCGCGCTGGGCGGCTTCAACCGCGAGGATGTGGTGCGCTATATCGAATATCTCAACCATCAGCACAGCTCCCAGGTCGAGCAGCTCAACACCCAGCTGCAGAACGCCCGGGATGCTTTGGCAAAGAGCGCTTCTGCCGACGACGGTGCGCTGCGCGCGCAGCTGGAGCAGGCACAGGCGCGGTGCGCTGAGTTGGAAGCCCAGCTTGCCCGGCAGGACACAGCCGCTGCCCCTGTGGGCGATGAACTGGAAGCCTACCGCCGGGCTGAACGCGCCGAACGGCTTGCACGCTCCCGGGCTGCCCAGATCTACGAGCAGGCAAACGCAGTACTGGCAGAGGCAACGCTGAAGATCGAATCCGCCTCCGACGGCATGAATACCGTCGCCCAGCAGCTTGCTGCTCAGCTGCAGCAGTCTCAGCAAGCACTCCATGAGGCAGTGGCTGCTATGTACACCATCCGTCCGGAAGAAGAATGATTTGATTGGGAAAGCCGACCGGCTTTCCCAATTTCAGCAGAAAGGTATTTTATGGAAGTTTATTTCCCACAATATTACCACGATTTTCGCTGTCTCGCCGGGGCTTGTCCGGACAGCTGCTGCAAGGAATGGACTGTCGATGTGGACCACGATGCCGCCAGCCGTTACCGCGCCCTGCCCGGCGATTTGGGTGACCGGCTCCGTAGTGTTCTAAGGGACGAAGATGGCGGCACCGTCATGGTCAACGAAAACGGGCGATGCCCTATGTGGCAGCAGGACGGGCTTTGCCATATTCAGGCACAGCTGGGACATGATGCCCTGTGCAAGACCTGCCGGGAATACCCCCGCCTGCGCCATGATTATGGGGATTTTGTGGAGCTGGGGCTGGAGCTTTCCTGTCCTGAGGCTGCCCGCCTCATCCTGTGCTCACCCAGTCAATCACTTTCCGTACAGACTGTGCCCGGTGGCTCCGACGCTGAATACGACCCGGCGATCATGGAGATCCTGCGCAGAAGCCGTGACACAGTCCTGTCTTTTTTGGAAAGCGCTGACTACACCCTTCCGGAAACACTTGCGGCAATTCTGCTATACAGTCACAGCATCCAGGCAGAACTGGACGGCGACAGGCAAGCGCCCTTCGACCCCGCCGCCTGTCTGACTGCGGCAAGGGGTTATGCCCGCCGGGGCAGCACCGAGCAGCTGTTTGCATTTTTCCAGGGACTTGAGATCTTGACCGAACAATGGCGTATCCGTCTGCAATCCCCTGCCCCCATCGTGTGGACACCGCACCTGAAGGCGCTGGCACGGTATATGATCCAAAGATATTGGCTGCAGGCGGTTTCCGACTGGGATCTTGTCTGCCGGGTCAAGCTGGCAGTCGCTTCTTGTCTGCTGGTAGGGTCTCTGGGGGGTGATCCTGTCCAGACTGCACAACTGTTTTCCAAGGAAATCGAAAATGACCCGGATAATGTGGGCGCTATTCTGGACGGCGCCTATTGCGCCCCTGCGCTGACGGACAGCAACCTACTGGGGCTTCTGTTGACTTAAAATGTAAAAATCCCTCTTGACAAAGCCCGCTTGCCCAGTTATAATACAAAAGCTGTCTGCAATCGCGGACGCAATTTGGGGGTATAGCTCAGCTGGGAGAGCGCTTGAATGGCATCGAAGAGGCCAGCGGTTCGATCCCGCTTATCTCCACCACCGAGTCCTGAAACCCATTGGTTTCCACTACTTTTTCTTTGCAAAAACGGTGATTTTACCTCTTAAATGCCATTTTTCCGAACCGGGCCGCTACACCCGATTTGCCCGCTACACTTTATCTTGAATCCATCTTGAATCAGGACGATTTTACCCTGTCCACATAGTCCAATATGTTTCCGTGGGTTCCGCGACCCTTCTTGGAAAATGCCTCACTAAATCTTTGTGCGGCTTCCAATCTTTTCGGCTCCTGAACATGGAGATAATGCCGCGTCATATCGATTTCTGCGTGACCCACGATATTTTGGATGGTCTCAATATCCACACCCAGTGCCTGCATCTGCGATACAAAGGTATGCCGACAGCAGTGTGGTGTCAGCACACGGACACCCTCGACTCCTTGCAGAGCCTTTTTGAACTGGGTTCGGAAGTGGGATGGGTTACAGGGCATGTCCGGCCTACCGGCTTCCCAGATGAACTTCTTATCGGTGCTCCGCAGGTTCTGAGCACAGTACTGAACCAGTTCCGGCACGGGAATCGTTCGGTAGCTGTCATAGGATTTGGGTGTCCCAATGATGGCCGTTCCCTTCACCATTACCACAGCTTGGGCAATATTGATAGAGGAACCGTCCTGCGCAATGTGTCTCGGCTCT
>JAZSHB010000097.1:0-2259 GCA_045533015.1 Faecousia sp. | reverse complement strand
GTTATCCAGATAACGGATCGCCGTTGCGGACAGACCGAGAACCGGCACATTCGTAAATGCGCTCAGCAGGCGCTGTACACCCTGTCCCCACATTTCTGCCCCGCAACGGTGGAATTCATCCAAAACGATATAGTCCGGTTGAATCTGCAGGATCTCTTCCGGGTCCCTGTTCATCAGTCTGGCATAGGTGAAAAAGCAGATGTTGGATGGCGCATAACCGCCTGCTGCCTTTTTTAAATTCTCCAGCTGGGTCTTAAAGATATACTCCGATGGAGAAAGCCAGCAAACGGACTTGTCCGGGTGATCTTCACACAGCTTGAAGGCTATGAAGGATTTTCCTGTTCCGGTAGGATGGATGATCGCCGCCTTACCAGTTCCACGCAGCATACGGACCGCCGCATCATACGCATCCTGATTGTGCTGAAACAGGTCGATCGACACATCCTCCACCCCTCTCAAAAGGTCTGCCTGGCTTACCACATAATTCGCATTATGTGGTGAACAGATATCAATTACATAGCTGTATGCGTAACCATTATACACGCATTCTTTTTGTTTTGCAAGAGTTGATTTTTTAGAAATTCCAAGCTAGCGAAAAATTTAAGCAAAACAAAACTTTTAGGCAGGACAACAGCGCCCTCCAAGTCCCACTTTCAAAAAAAGTGAGCGTGGAGGACGTGATTTGTGCTGCCTTTTTATTATTTACGGTGCGATTTCCAAAAAAAGGGTAATTTCCAGTTGCTTACAGGGAAAAATTACCACACACCGTATTACCGAATACCACATAATGCGAATTATGTGGTGTTTTCTTTTTCAGACAACCAGTCCGAGCTGCTCGATCTTTCGCCGGTGCTCGCTGCCGGTGGTCATAATATAGATGCGGGTCGTATTGATGCTGCTGTGTCCCAGGATATCCGCCAGCTTGGCGATATCCTTCTCGATACCGTAAAAGGTGCGGGCAAAAAGCTTTCGCAGATTGTGGGGGAACACCTTGGAGGGCTTTACCCCGGCGGCCTCACACAGCCGCTTCATCTGCGCCCAGATATTGCTGCGGTCCAGCGGGTTGCCGTTTCGGGTCACAAAGACCGTGCCTGTTGTGATGCCGTTTTTCTTGGCGTACTCCAGCAGCCGCTTCTTCAGCCTGCCGGGGACCAGGATCGTCCGCGTTTTGCTTTTACAGCTGACGGTGACCTCACCGCGCCGCACGGCTTCCACCGTGAAGAACTGCAGCTCTGACACCCGGATCCCGGTTCCGCAGATCGTCTGGAGCACAAGCTCCAGCTGCTTATTCTTCTTCGCCGCAGCCAGCAGCCGCAGATACTCGTTCTTCGTCAGTTCCTTCTCCTCTGCGCAGTAGGTCTTACGCTGGGTGCGGATACTCTTAACCCGGCAGTCGTTCCAGCCCAGGAACTGAAACAGGCAGTTGATACTGGCCAGCATGGAATTGACTGAACGGACTGCATAGCCATCCTCCTGCAGCTGTCTTTTCCACCGCAGCACCAGCTCCTTTGTGATGGGTGCCCCGGCGCAGTACAGGAAGAAGTTCCTCACGTCCCGCAGGTATTTCTGCTGTGTTGCCGGGCTTTTTTCTTCCCGGCGCAGATATGCCGCCAGATCCGCGATCCTATCTTTCGTCAGTACGTGTGTTTGCATGATCCTTTCCTCCATTCCCAGGATACTTTTATTATACCCCAAGAAAGCAGCAATCGGAACAAATATCCTGCAAAAATTCAGCATATAAAGCAGTGTTTTGACAAAAAACAGGGAGGACGGTCAGTCCTCCCTGTTTGGTATTTTTCTTACACGACGCCCTGGGCGGTCATAGCCTCGGCAACCTTCAGGAAGCCGGCAATGTTGGCACCGGCAACGTAGTTGCCTTCCATGCCGTACTTCTTGGCGGCATCGTAGGAGTTCCAGAAGATGTTGTGCATGATCTGCTTCAGCTTGGCATCCACTTCCTCAGCGGTCCAGGAGTAGCGCATGGAGTTCTGGCACATTCCCAGCCCGGAAACGGCCACGCCGCCGGCATTGACAGCCTTGGAGGGAGCAACGACCACGCCGTGAGCCTTCAGGTAAGCCATAGCCTCGTTGGTGGTGGGCATGTTGGAAACTTCCACATAGTACTTGACACCGTTGGCAACGATCTTCTCGGCCTCAGCCATGCCGACCTCGTTCTGGGTCGCGCAGGGCATCACGACGTCGACCTTGACGCCCCAAGGCTTCTCGCCCTTGAAGAAGGGCACGCCGAACTTGTCTGCG
>JAZSHB010000072.1:0-4753 GCA_045533015.1 Faecousia sp. | reverse complement strand
CGGGATGATCTTCCTGAAGCGAGATCAGCGTGACCATCATGCCGGCAAGAACTGCCTGCACGGTCTCCTCCTCGTCGCAGGAAGTGGGGAGGGTCAGAGTGATGCGCGCATCCTCTTCCTTGACCCGAACCTTGGCCTTTGCGCCACACACATCATTGATGGTGGTCTCAGCCATGGTCACAACAGCGGAGATGGCAGCGCAAACAATGTCAGCGCCGGCCTCAGCGTAACCGCTGTGTCCGGACACGCAGAATCCGGTGATTCTGTCGTCCTCAGTAAAAAACTCGCATCTTGTCATAATTACAGAGCGATCTTGGTGATCTCCACCTTGGTGTAGGGCTGACGATGGCCCTGCTTCTTCTTCTCGTTCTTCTTGGCCTTGTACTTGAAGACGATGATCTTCTTAGCCTTGCCGGTCTTGAGGACCTTAGCCTCCACGCAAGCGCCCTCAACAACGGGAGCACCGATCTTGGAGTTTTCGCCGTCCAGGACAGCCAGGACCTGGTCGAACTTCACGGTAGCTTCTGCTTCGGCCTCCAGCTTCTCGATGTACAGGCCATCACCCTCGGCCACGGTATACTGCTTGCCACCGGTCACGATAACTGCTTTCATTTCTTTTTCACCTACTTTATATTGTGTAGTCTCGCTCTATAGGCGTGGGCGCTTTTGGGCGCACCAACTTAAGCCCATTCAATGCGGCTGGTCCATTTTAGCAAACAGAAACCCAAAAGTCAAGGGGTTTTCTCCATATAATTCCTGTTTTTTGCAACCTTTTACCCTTTGGGGAGGAAGTCTGACGGGCAGGCACCAAAAATGCCTTTGAATTTTCGCGTGAAATAGGAGAGATTTTCAAAGCCGCAGGCACGGGCAGCCGCGGTGACGCAGATGCCGTCTTCAATACGCTGCTTTGCAGATGCGCAGCGCATGAGATTGATGGCACAGACAACGGTGCTGCCGGTGTACAGCTTGAATTGCCGGGCAAGGTGATATTTGCTGATTCCCAGATGCTTTGCAATGCTGTCCAGGGATATCTTTTCCGCGTAATGCTTTCGGATGTAACGCAGGGTCTGTCTGACCTCTTCGCGCTGACCGGCATCCCCTGCTGGCGCCCGGTCTTCCACATGATCGCGGCACAGCTTTCCCAGAAGCCCCAGGACAGCGTAGCGGATATCCGGTACTGCCCAGAGCGCCGTGGGGGAGTATCGGTCGTAAGCATTTTTGACATTCTCGAACAACGCAGATAATTCGGCGCTGCGGATATGCTTTTGAAATCGTACTGTTGAAATGGGGATTCCATTGCTCTTGCAAAAAGCGTTATCGATGATCAGACACCGATATGTAACAGAACCTTCGCTGGCTACGGCGTGGAGCGTATCGGCACTGACCACAAAAAGATCGCCTTGGGAAAAAGGATAGCATTGTGTGCCGTACCGGATGGTGCCGCTTCCGGCAATGCAATGCAGGATTTCGATATTTTCGTGCCAGTTTGAGGGAATGCTGCGTTGGGTCACGGTGAAGTGATCGTGAAAAATAAACGGCAGAAGAGGGTCTTTGAAGCTGTGGGTCTCATAAATATAGTCTGCCATAAAAACATCCTCCAAAAAGCAATATCGTGTTAAGAGAAGTCAAAATAGACCATTGTGCCTTCAGATAAAAATAGTATAAACTAAAATTATCAAAGAATCAATAAGCAAAATACTGTTACTGAAGGGAGAAAAACGATGAAAACAGCGATTCTGATCGGTGCAGGCAACAGAGGCACTACCTACGCCACCTGCATGTCCCAAATGCCCGAGGCATATCAGCTGGTGGCGGTGGCGGAGCCGGAGCAGGCGCGGCGCGATCACATCCGGCAGCTGTGGAATCTGCCGGAGCAGGCGTGTTATTCTGATTGGGAGGAGGCTCTGAATCAGCCGAAAATGGCAGATATTGCCATTATCGCTACTTTGGACGAGATGCATTATGCCCCGACGCTGAAGGCGATCGAAAAGGGCTATGACTTGCTGATGGAAAAGCCGGTGGCGCAGACGGCACAGGAATGTCTGGATATTGCCAAGGCTGCGGAAGAAAAAGGCGTTTCGGTGCTGGTGTGTCATGTGCTGCGGTATACGCCTTTCTTCGGAAAGATCAAGGAGCTTTTGATGGCGGATACCATCGGTCAGGTCATGTCGGTGATCCATGTGGAGGCGGTTGGCAATGTACACCAAAGCCACAGCTATGTCCGGGGCAACTGGCACAGCGAAAAGGAGACGACCCCTATGCTGCTGGCAAAAAGCTGTCATGACATGGACATTATCCAGTGGCTTTTGGATAAGCCGTGCAAAAGAATACAGTCCTTTGGGGCACTTACCCACTTCAAGAAGGAGAATGCGCCTGCCGGTGCGCCTGTGCGCTGCGCGGATGGGGGCTGCCCTGAGGCAGAAACCTGTCCGTACAACTGTATCAAGCTTTACTATGAGGATAAGAAAAACAGTTGGTTCCGGTGTGCGGCTACCCGGGGGATCGCATCGACCTCCGCGCCGACGGATGAGGAAGTGATGCGCGCTTTGCAGACTACGGACTACGGTCTGTGTGTGTACCATGCCAATAATGATGTGGTGGATCATCAGGTGGTGAACATGGAATTTGAAGGCGGCGTGACAGTCAGCTTTACGATGAACGCGTTCAACCGGGGTGGTCGGTATATCCGGCTCTTTGGCACAAAGGGTGAAATGTATGCCAATATGTCTGATCAAGAGATCACGGTCTATACCTTTGCCGATAAGCAAGCCCACAAGATCCCGGTGCCTAAAACAGAGGAGAGCATCAACGGCGGTCATGGCGGCGGCGATATGGGAATCGTCGTAGAGCTGCATGAATATCTCAGCGGCAGCTACACAGGCTTCCGCGCAGCAGATATTACAACATCAGTGAAAAATCATCTGATCGGTTTTGCAGCAGAGCAGGCACGCAAAGACGGTACAGTGGTGGATGTGGACGCGTTCTTTGCGGCATACGGGATGTCCAACAACTGAATACCGGGCGCTGCCGGAAACTGGAATTTGACGCGGTGTAAACTTTTTGGTATACTTTTTCTATGTTTTCCGGAGGTGGGCTGCAATGAAGCGATGCGTATGCTTTATTTTAATATGTATGCTTGCGTGCCTGTGTACCGGGTGTGAGAAGCAGACCCATGAAACGGTGTTTGCAATGGACACGGTCATGGAGCTGACGCTTTGGGGAAGTGACGCCGATGCGGGCGTGATACAGCTCAAGACGCTGCTGAACGATCTGGAGCAGACATGGTCTGTGACCCGGGCGGATTCCCTGCTCAGCCGCCTCAACAGCGGGGAAACGCCTATGCTGCGTGGGGAGCAGGAGAAGCTGCTTGCTGATGTACAGGCGCTTTCTGTGCGCACCGGCGGCGCCTTTGACCCCAAGCTTTTGGCACTAAGCCTTGCCTGGGGCTTCGGCACCCAGCAGCAGCGCGTGCCCACAGATGAGGAGATCGCCCAGGGGCGCGCCGAATCCCAATGGGATCTGGGCGCAGCCCTGAAGGGCTATGCCGGACAGACGGCGGTGGCACTGCTGGAGCAGCTGGAGGTGGACCGGGCGATCCTGAACCTGGGCGGCAACATTCAGACCTACGGAGAAAAAGCCGACGGTACTCCCTGGAGCATCGGCATTCAGGATCCGGACGGCGGCGATTACCTGGGGGTCGTGTCTGTGGCGGGCACGATGGCGGTGGTCACTTCCGGGGACTATCAGCGGTATTTTGAGCGCGACGGCGTGCGCTATCATCATATCCTGGACCCGCAGACCGGAAGACCTGCACAGTCCGGATTGCGTGCCGTGACGGTCATCTGCAGGAACGGACTGACAGCGGATGCCCTGTCTACAGCACTGTTTGTGATGGGACTGGAGGAAGGTCGTGCGTTTTGGCAGCAAAGCGATGATTTCGAAGCGGTATTTATTACGGAAGCAGGGGAGATCTATGCCACAGAGGGCGCGGCGCTCTCCGGCTGTGAATATGAGGTGATCTGCCGTGAAGACTAGAAGCTGGATCGCGATTTTGGCAGCTGTTGCTGCGGTGTGCCTGGGATCGAGCCTGTGGCTGCTGCATGCAGACGGTGAAGCGGAGGCGGTAAAGGTCATTTCAGAGGGAAAGCTGCTGTACACCTTGCCGTTGTCAGAGGACACCCAGGTGGAGATCGTTACGGACCGGGGAAAGAATGTCGTTACAGTAAAAGACGGCAAGGTGGCGGTCACGGAAGCAAGCTGCCCGGACGGGATCTGTATGGGACGGGGCTGGTGTAGCGGCGGTGTGCAGATCGTGTGTCTGCCTAACCGGCTGGTGCTGGAATTTACAGGGGAACAGACGGTGGATGGGGTCGCCGGATAAAATTTGAAAATTTCTGACAAAAACCCTTGACAAACGGACAGGGGTACAGTATAATCACCCATGCGCCTGGACGATTAGCTCAGCTGGCTAGAGCATCCGCTTGACGTGCGGAAGGTCATAGGTTCGAGTCCTATATCGTCCACCAAAAAAATCACCACCCGTTTGGGTGGTGATTTTTTTGTTCTGGACGAAAGGACTCGAACAGGGCGGCGGTCCGCAGACCGCAAAAAAGTGTCCGGGGGACACTTTTTTAGCCCGCGGAAGAGTCCTATTGATCTGCGAGCGCAGCCAGCGGGCTGTGAACGCAGATCAATTTCCAAAAACAAAGAACAACAGAAGGTTTAAGAAGACACTGAAAATCACCACCCGTTT
>JAZSHB010000059.1:0-16214 GCA_045533015.1 Faecousia sp. | reverse complement strand
TCTGCCAGTCTGCCGAAAAAAGTTTTTCGACAGACTGAGAGCAGGCACGGAGTGCCTGCTCTTTTTATGCGAAAAATTCCAATTTATAGCGCACTTTCCGATTCGCCCGGTGACTGCTTTCTCTTTTTGCGGCGGTTGACTCTTACGATCAGCACCACGATTGCGATGACTGCGGCAATGACGATCCAGTAAGGAATGCCTACTACGATAAAAACAAACACTTCAACGATGCCGTCCCACAGGGTATCCAGGCTTTCCATGAAGCCTCTGCCGATGCGCTCCCATACGGTGTCCGGCGCTTCCACTACGGTGTATTCCACCACTTCTTCGATGTTCAGGTAGATGGTGCCGTAGTCTACCATGTTATCGTACAGCCGCAGCTGGGAGGTGACCTCCTCCAGCTCGGTGCGCACCTGCGTCAGCCGGCTTTCGATCTGCAGAAGATCGGACATGTTTTCCGCCTGTGCCAACAGCTCCAAAAGCCGCTGCTGCTCCGTTTCCAGGGCGGTGATACGGCTTTGCGTAGCGATATAGGAAAGGGTGATGTCGTCGGCAGTTTCGTTGGAGGAGGTGATGTTCGCCTGCTCGGAAAGCTGGGAGGAGAATTCATCCAGCCGGTCTGCGGGGATGCGGATGGTCAGGCTTGCCCGGCGGTAGCGCTTTGCGCTGTAGTTGCTGCCGTTGTAGACCTCCCGTTCCTGGGCGTAGCCGGAAAGGGCAGCGATGCGCTCGTCCACATAAGAAAGCAGCGCGTCCAGGTCCTCGGTCTCTGCGTCCAGCCAGAGCTTTCTTACAAGTTTTTGGTTCTGTACAGTGGCGGGATCGCTGGTGGTGGTAGACTGGGAAAGTCCGGCTTCATCCTTTTCCGGAGCAGCGCCCACATCCATCATCGCACCGTTGGATGCGCCGTCGTTGGAAGCAGCGCTGCAGCCAGCCAGCAGTCCGGCAGTGAGCAATGCAGCCAAAAGCAGTGCCAATAATTTTTTGAATTTCATAAATTGACCTCCTTTATTCGTTGACCTCGATGCGGTAGGGGCTGAGTATTTCACTTGTGATCGCCCCGATCAGATCCTCCTCACAATAGATCCGGACAGATTGCCCCGGGAAAAACGGGGGAATCAGTTCCAAATTCTCAAAGGAGACGGTGACAGTCTGGGTACAGCCGTTTGGGATGACCAGAATAAAATCCTCACTGACTTGGGTGATGATTCCTTCCAGAGGCTTTGCGGTGGTGGATTCGGCTTCGACGCGATCACTTAGCTCCATGCTTGCGCCGCCGTTGGCGACAGAGTCGGCGCCGGGTGCGAAAAGCCACAGACCTGCAGCTACACATGCGCAGGCAGCCAGTGCCGCGATCGGCTGCCACCGGAACGGCTTTTTGCGCCGCAGGGAATCTGCCGATATCAGCAGATCGTCGCTGAGCAGGGTCAGCGCGTCATGAATATGCTCTGCTTTTATCAAACAAATCCCTCCTTTTCAAGCTGAGCCCAAAGTCCCTGGCGTGTACGGTGGAGCAGGACCTTGACCTTGGCTTCGGAAATGCGGCAGTACCCGGCGATCTGCTTGACGGAATCCAAATAATAGTATCTGCAAAGGAAGACATTTCTTGCCTCCTCGCTGACAGAGCGAAGATACGCTTCAATTGCCTGGGCGAGCAGCTGTGCGTCGAACGCCTGCTCGGTGGTGTCGCCGCCGCTGATACAGCCCTCCAGCTCCTGCAGGGAGAGGGTGTATTCACCGGGACAGCGCTTCTGACTGGTTTTCTTCCGAAAAAGGTCGATACTGATACGCCGGGTCAGCTTGCCCAGATAAGCCGACAGCACAGCCGGCTTGTGGGGCGGTATGGAATTCCAGGCGGCAAGGTAAGTGTCGTTTACACTTTCAGCGGAATCCTCCCGATCTGCCAGAATGTTAAAGGCGATCTTTGCCAGGTAGCGTCCGTATTTTTTGTCTGTCATGTCTATGGCGGCTTCGTCTCTGTTCCAATACAGCGAAACGATCTGGGCATCCTCCACAGCGACCACCCCCTTCTGCCTATATACTCGTAAAAAAGCACCCTGGGTTACAGCTTAAAATAAAAAATTTATGTGCTTGTCAGTCCACCTTCAGGATTCGTCCTTCAGCCCGGGGCTTTTTCACAGGCTCGCCCGCGGGATAGCCCAAAATGCAATTGCCTACGCCCCGGAGGGTCTCCGGCAGTCCCCATTGACGCAGAAGCGCCTTGCCTGCGGGGGTGTCAAAGACTTCTCTTGCCCGGTGGATCCAGCAGCTTCCAAGACCCAGGGAGGTGGCGGCGTTCATAAGGTTTCCCATGACCAGACTGCCATCCTCTACCCAGGTGTTGCGCTCCGGATCGGACAGGACCACGATGACGCAGGGCGCGCCGTAGAAGGGGTCGTGGCTTGCGCCCAGGACCTGGGCATTCAGCTGTGCCAGCAGGTCACGGGTCTTTTGCTCCCGGACAGCCACCATGACCGCTTTCTGGTTATTCAGACCCGAGGGGGCATACAGTCCCGCTTCCAGCACCGCGTCCAGAAGCGCATCGGACACTTGCTTGTCGGTGAAATTTTTTGCACTGCAGCGTGCTTTCAGGGTTTCCAGAGCAGGGTTCATAAATACTGCCTCCTTTCAATACTATTGTAAGCATACAGCAGAATCACCAAAGTGTCAATGGTGTGACCGGCGGACATTTGTACGCGAAATAAAGAATTTCCTGTTGATAATTTTCGAAAGTGTGCTATACTGTGAGTAATACTTTTTCGGGAGGAAACTGAAATGAAATATGATCGCAGTTATAATTTCTCTGCCGGTCCTGCTATGATGCCGGAGGCTGTGCTAGAGGAGATCCGGGACGAAATGATGAATTACCGGGGCAGTGGGATGTGTGTCATGGAAATGTCCCACCGCAGTGCGGTATTTCAGCAGATCGTGGATGAAGCCCAGCAGGACCTGCGGGAACTGATGGGTATTCCGGATAACTATAAGATCCTGTTCATCCAGGGCGGCGCTACGCTGCAGTTTTCCATGATTCCCATGAACCTCATGAAAAACGGCAAGGCGCTGTACATCGAGACCGGTGCCTGGTCCAAGAAGGCGATCGCCGAGGCGAAGAAGGTCGGTGAGGTCAGCGTGATCTCCACGAAGGATAGGAATTATACTTACCTTCCGGATTGCTCCGACTTGGATATCCCCGAGGATACGGACTATGTGTACATTTGCGAAAATGAGACTATCCACGGTGTGACCTGGCAAAACTTGCCCAACACCAAGGGACATATCCTGGTCTCTGACCAGTCCTCTATGTTCCTGTCCCGCCCCTGCAATGTGTCCGATTACGGTCTGATCTATGCCGGTGTGCAGAAGAATGTAGGTCCTGCAGGTATGGCGATCGTCATTATCCGTGAGGATCTGATCCGTGAGGATCTGGAGCAGCTTCCGGTGTATCTGCAGTATAAGACCCACGCTGACAGCGGCTCTATGTACAATACCCCCAACTGCTGGGCGATCTACTGCTGCGGCAAGGTGTTCAAGCATCTGAAGAAGCTGGGCGGTCTGGAGGCTGTTGACCGGATGAACCGGGAAAAGGCGCAGATCATGTATGACTTCCTTGACAGCTCCGAAATGTTCCACGGTACGGTGGAAAAGGAAGTCAGAAGCCTTATGAACGTGCCCTTCGTTACAGACTCCAAGGAGCTGGACGCGGAGGTGGTGGCGGCGACCAAGGCTGCCGGCTATGACAACCTGAAGGGTCATAAGTCCGTGGGCGGTCTGCGCGCGTCCATCTACAACGCCATGCCCAAGGAGGGCGTGCAGGCGCTGGTGGAATTTTTGAAGGAATTTGAGAAAGACCATAAATAAGAAGAAGGCAGGTAAACACCATGGCAATCCTTCGCCCCTTTAAGGCAGTCCGTCCTGCGGCAGCGCTTGCCTGTCAGGTAGCGGCACTTCCTTACGATGTTATGAACAGCGACGAAGCACGGCAAATGGTCAAGGGCAACCCCTATTCGTTTTTGCATGTAGATAAGGCGGAGATCGATCTGGATCCGTCTGTGGATCTGTACGATACCCGCGTCTATGAAAAAGCAAGAGATAACCTGTGTAACATGATTGCAGACGGCGTGTTTGTCCAGGATGAGAAGCCCTGTCTGTACATTTACAAGCAGGTGATGAACGGCAGAGCCCAGGTGGGAATCGTGGGCTGTGCGTCCATCGATGATTATCGGAATAATGTGATCCGCAAGCATGAGCTGACCCGGGCAGACAAGGAGCAGGACCGGGTCAACCATGTGGACTACTGCGATGCCAACACCGGTCCGATCTTTCTGACCTATCGGGCGCGGACCGCGATCGATGAGCTGGTAGCGCAGCAGATGCGCACAGCGCCGGTGTACGATTTTACCAGCGATGACGGCATCAGCCATACTGTGTGGGTGGTGACAGACGGGGCGTGTATCGCAGCCGTTTGCAAGGAATTTGCGGATATCCCCAATCTCTATATTGCCGACGGTCACCATCGGTCTGCTTCGGCAGTCCGGGTGGGCTGCAAGCGCCGGGAAGAGAAGCCGGATCATGACGGCAGCGAGGAATTTAACTATTTCCTGTCTGTGGTTTTCCCCGATGACCAGCTGTATATTATGGACTACAACCGGGTAGTCAAGGACCTCAACGGCAATACCCCGGAGCAGTTCCTGGAAAAGATCAGCCGGTGCTTTACGGTCACGCCCTACACGGGAGAAGGACCGTTGAAGCCGACGCGTAAGCATACCTTTGGAATGTATCTGGGCGGCAAATGGCAGCTTTTGGAGGCAAAAGAGGGAAGCTTTGACCCGGCAGATCCGGTGGCGCAGCTGGATGTGTCCATCTTGCAAAACAATTTGCTGCAGCCGGTTTTGGGAATTGGTGATCCGCGAACGGATAAGCGCATCGATTTTGTAGGCGGTATCCGGGGGCTGGAGGCGCTGTCCGACCGGGTAGACAGCGGTGCGATGGCGGTGGCGTTTTCCATGTATCCGACCACGATGGAGGATCTGATGGATATAGCCGATGCCGGCGCGATCATGCCTCCCAAATCCACCTGGTTTGAGCCGAAGCTCAGAAGCGGTTTGTTTATTCATAAGCTTTCAGACTAAATAAAAGACGCTGTCTCATTCTTTTTGAGACAGCGTCTTTTGCTGCAGAACTCAAATATAAATTGAATTTAGCATTAAAAAAGCAAAATAAAAGCTTGCTTTTTTGTCGATATGCCGTATAATTCAATTAGAGGTGAACAAATATGGCAGATATCGGTCAGATCGGCAGAAATATCCGTGCACTGCGGGAAAAAAAGGGGCTTACCCAGCGCGCCCTGGCAGACAGCGTGCTTGTCAGCTTCCAGGCGATCAGCGCGTGGGAGCGTGGGCTGAGCATTCCGGATCTGGAAAATGCGGTTCGGCTGGCGAACTATTTCGGTGTGTCCGTGGATGCGCTGCTGACCCAATCCGGCAAGGAGCTGTTTGTCGGCATTGACGGCGACAGTGTCAGAACGGAATTTGTTTTGTTCGAAAAGGATGGAACGGTGAAAAACATCGCCTTCCAGGAGGGGTCTAACCCCAATGATAAGGATCTGGATAGCAGCATTGCCGTATTGACCCGGGGCTTGGAGCAGCTATTGGGCAACAGGCTTCCCAGAATGGTATTTGCCGGTGTTGCCGGTGCGTCCCAGGAGAACTACCGGAAGGTGATGGGAACCCGGCTGGCGCAGCGGTTTCACACAAAAGTACAGGTGGAGTGGGACGCGGCGAATGTCCTGTCTCTTGGTAACGATCCGGGCAGCTCTATAGCGGTGGTCTGCGGAACAGGCTCGTCCGTGTTTGTCCGAAAGGGAAGCCGGCAATATCATTACGGTGGGTGGGGCTATCTGCTTGACCAGGCAGGCTCCGCTTACGATGTGGGCAAGGATGCCCTTCGCTGCACCCTTGCTGCGGAGGACGGTCTGGGAAGCAGCAGCGCCTTGACGCAGATGGTGCACGAGGCTGTGGGCGGCAGCGTGTTTGATAATATTTCGACCATTTATAAAAACGGTCCGTCATACATCGCGGGCTTTGCGAAGCTGGTGATTCAGGCTGCGCGGGCGGGAGATGACCTTGCGCACGCGATTTTGCAGGAAAATGCCAAACGGCTGGCGTTGCTGATTCGCACAGCAGTAGCACAGCATGGCGCGACCAATGAGATCGTTGCCTCCGGCAGCTTTTTGAAGGACCGTCTGTTTCGTAACATGGTGGAGGAGCAGGCGGGCATCAGCCTGACGCTTCCGCAGCTGCCGGCAGTATACGGCGCTTGCGTGGAGGCGCTGCGTGCGGAGGGGCTTGCACCCACAGAAGCTTTCCGCCGGAATTTCATGGAAAGCTACAGTATGCTGCTGCGTTAAACCGAATACATAGACACCCTGTTGCGGGATGCTTCCTTGCGAAGCGCACCCCGTGGCGGGGTGTTTCTGCTGTGTACAATTGTGTGTCCGTCGCCAAACGCCTAAAGACATTTGTTTGTCCACCAGGGAAAGAAAATGATGAAAATGTTCGTTTTTTATTGACGGAATACTGGAAATATGGTACGATGTCAGAGACAATGAGGTTACTATGGCATAGTATATACTTATACTCATTTGAAGACGAATAGGAGAACGATATGAACAACATGAAAAAACTTTTGGCAGTGCTTTTGGCGGCAGTAACGGTGCTGTGCGTGTGTGCCGTTCTGGGCGGCTGTAAGGACGGCAGCGGCGCTGATGCGACCGGCAACGGCGAGATCGGCACCTACACGGTCAGCGTGACGACCGCTGGCGGTATGGCAATGGAAGGTGTCGAAGTATATGTGAACGTCGGCAATGATTTGAAGGATTACGGTCAGGCGGACGAAAACGGTAGCGTCAGCTTCCAGCTGGAGGGCGGGCTGGACTATTCCATCACCCTGGGCAGTGTGCCGAAGGGCTACGCTGTGGAGGAGTCCTACAGCTTTGACGGCAATTCTGCCCAGATCAAGCTGACCTCCTCTGTGATCACCGATGAAAGCCTGGGTGATGTGACCCTGGGTCTGGGCGATGTGATGCGTGATTTCACTATCACGGCTCCCGACGGCACGAAGATCACTCTGTCTGAGATGCTGCAGGAGAAGAAGATGGTCCTTCTGAACTTCTGGTACACCGGCTGCAGCTGGTGTGTTACGGAGTTCCCCTACATGGAGGAGGCGTATCAGCAATATAAGGACGATGTAGGCATCGTTGCGGTAGACCCGTTGGGCGAAAGCGATGCAGCCATCGCGGCATTTCCTGCAAACTACAATTTGTCTTTGAGCTTCCCTCTGGCTGCTTGCCCCACTGCATGGGCAAACACCTTCAGCATCAGCGGCTATCCCACCTCGGTCATCGTGGACCGTTACGGTGTGATCTGTTTGATCGAGGAAGGTGCCATCACCAGCCTGAACCCCTTCACCAGCCTGTTTGAGACGATGACGGCTGACGATTATACTCAGAAGCTCTATGGAAGCGTCGGTGAGCTGGTGATCAACCCCAAGCCCACCTACACCATGGATACCCCTGAAAATGTGGCGGCTCTGCTCAATTCCGGCGATATCAGCGTGACCTACCATGCTGAGACCCAAGAGGACAGCAAGGAGTACGCCTGGCCCTTCATCGAGACAGAAAAGAATGGCGTAAAGTGCATGAAGGCTTCCAATCAGGGCATTGACAGCTCCTTTGGCGTGATCTACGCGGATGTGACACTGAAGGCAGGGCAGGCGATGGGTCTGGATTATCTGATGTCCAGCGAAAACGGCTCCGATACCTTTGTGGTCATCGTTGACGGTGATGATATTTTCACCATCTCTGGCTATAACGATCCGGAGAAATGGGAATCCTGTTACCCTGTGGTGGCAGACAAGGACGGCACCTACGAGGTGGCAATGTTCTATCTGAAGGATGTGTCCAACGGCGCAGGTGATGATACCGTATACATTAAGAATGTGCGCATCGTGGATGCAGGCGCGATCGACACGCCTACCTATCTGCCCCGGCAGGCAGCGACTTCTGAGGATGGCTTTACATATAATTATAAGCAGATCGTTTTCAACAGCGCTGACGGCTACTATCATGTAGACACCAAGGACGGTCCTCTGCTGCTGGCGGATCTGATGGGCTACACCCAGTTCAGCGAAGAGGCTTCTGTCTGGGATATGGCTTATGACGGAAAGCTGATCGTCGAGGGCGTGGATTACCGTGAGCGTCTGGAAACCTATTGCAACTACGCATCCAACGCCAAGGGCGGTGTCTGCACGGTCAATCAGGAGCTGTATGAGCTGCTGCAGATCGTTGACAAGGCAGCGGGCTTTGACGAAGCCGATGACATGGAATGGATGAAGCTCTGTAAGTACTTCCAGGCTTACGGCACCAATGGCGGACAGCTGGAGGATCCCATCAAGGGTCTGGCGACTTTCTCTGCCTACACCGCGAAGCTAGGCAAGAATGTCAGCACCAACTTCTTCTACTACGACCGCATCATCATGCCCAGAGGAATGTTGGCGGAATTCACACCCTCTAAGTCCGGCGTATACCGCATTACCTCCAGAAACGAATCCACAGACGGTGTGGAAGCATGGATCTTTAATGAGAACCACGAGCAGCTGATGGTCTACGAGCGTGATGAGAGAATGTTTGAAGGGGACAAAGAGGTCTCCATGGTCTTCTACATGGAGAAGGGCAAGTCCTACTATATCGACATTGCCTTCTGGGATCCCTACGGCGTAGGCTATATCTACTACGATATCGAGTATATCGCAAGCACTTATGAGCATTTCCGCCTGTGCTCTCCCGGCTACTTTACCTATGATACCGATGCTACCGGTGAGGCGATGTACGATGTGATCTCCGGCGGTATCGATGTAGTTCTGGGCAGCGACGGCATTTACTACGAGGATCTGGGCGGCGGCAAGAAGGGCAGCAAGATCTACTGCGACTTCACCGGTCTGACCAGCGTTTTCGATACGCCCATTGCAACTGTGGGCGACATCAAGGGCATGATCGACAAGGGTGCCTTCGATTTCAGCAAGACAGAAAACGACCAGTATATCCTGTCGGTCATGGAAAGCAACGGCAACGATCAGCAGAAGACCATCGAGTATCTGAAGGACCTGTGGGGCGAGGATTACGATGGCTACGCGGAAGAATATAAGCTTGATGATGTGTTTGCCGGTATCTACCATGGCAGCGGTGAGGATTACACCGGCGATATCAGCAAGTACCTGAGCAAGATGATCAATGACGGCCACGAAGAGCGCAAGGGCTGCGTGATCGTTACGGAAGAGCTGGCGAAGATCCTGCAGAAGCTGATGGATAAGTTCACCTTTGAGAATGTGGACAATTCCTGGATCAAGCTGTGCTACTACTATGACTATCTGGGACCCGAGGGCTAAGTGCCCTCCCGTCCTGATCAGTGAGGAAATGTTATGAAAGTTATGAAAAAAGTGATTGCGCGGCTGCTGGCGGCTGTCATATGCTGCGCGGTGTTGGGAGCCTGTGCAAACGGTGAACCTGCCTATAAGGTGACGGTGGTGGATGCCCTGGGTAACCCCTATACCTCCGGTGTCATCGTCAAGTTCCTGCAAAACGGTGAGCAGGTGGCGATGCAGGCGATCGACGGGGAAGGCGCTGTGGAAAGAACCATGGCGAAGGGCGAGTATACCGTGGAGCTGCAATTTACCAGTTCCGCTGACCAGTACTACTACGAGCAGACCGATCTGACCTTGTCCGGGGATAAGACCGAACTTCAGATCGTGCTGTCCCATGCGGTCAGTGCAGAGCCGCAAAAGCTGTTTGTTCAGGGCAAAGAAACCCAGGCATATGCAGTCGGTGTAGGCTGCACTTATGTGGAGCTTTCTCAGGAGGACAGGAGCTATTTCCTGTTTACACCTACAGAGGCGGGTACCTATGAGTTTTCTCTGGTGGGCAGTGATGCCGCGATCGGCTATTACGGTGCGCCCCATTTTGTCCAGGAAGCATCTGCCGCGGAGGTAGTGGATAATCAATTCCAGATCTCTGTCAGTGCGGGCATGATCGGTACGGACAGCGCAGGAACTACGGTGCTGGTCGTTGGTGTGGAAGCTTCTGACAGCAACGGTATCCTGGCGATCGAGCGTATCGGCGATGCGGAAAAGACCCTTGCCGACGAGCCCTGGACCGTTTATGAGCCCACTGCACAGCTGGAGCAGTATACCCTGCCTGCAGGGGCGCAGATCGGAGAATTTGATCTGACTGCACCCACCAGCCGGTATAATCTTGTTTACAATGAGACCGACGGGTTCTACCATCTGGACAGCACCGACGGTCCTCTGGTGCTGGTGCGCCTGGGCAATGCAGCCGAGGTCAAGTACCTGGCTCCGTTTGAAAAGATCCTGGAAAGCTCCGGTGTCAGTAAGTATTTCTTTGATGAAGACGGCAATTTTGTAAAAAAAGAGAACTACGCAGACTGCTTGCTTGAATACATTGAATGTGTAGACGAGGAAAGCGGTATGTATCCTCTGACGCAGGATTTGAAGTACATCATTGAGCAGCGGGGCGATCACTCCGGATGGTGGGATCCCTCTGGTAGTCTCTACCTGTTCAAGGATGAAAACGGCAACCCGGTTCCCGGAATCAATAACGAGATCGCGTGGCTGTTTATGTGCTGCTATATCAAGTAAGGGTGCAGCAGCGGAAGAAAAAGGAAAGGAGCGTGCAGCACAATGGCAAAGAATAAAAAACTATGGCTCATAGTGGGTGCGGTTTGCTTGCTTGTTTGCCTGGGCGTTGTATTGGCAATGTGCGGCGGCAGGTCGTCCTCCGGTAACAATGGAGACGCAGATACTGCGGCATATACGATCGAGGTCCAGACCTCTGCCGGAATCGGTCTGGCGGATATTGGTATTTATGTTTATGAGGACAGCACCCAGAGGGAGCTTGCGGCGTTCATTCGCACGGATGAAACCGGCGTAGCTACATTTACCGATACGGTGCGGGATACCTATGTGGCGGTCCTGAGCGATGTTCCTGCCAGCTTTGTGGCAGAGGAATACTATGCGCTTACAGGGCTGCAGACGCAGATCGTCCTGCAGACAGCGCAAATGTCCGAAGAGGTTATGCAGACACTCACCTATAAGCTGGGCGATACGATGATGGATTTTTCCGTTACCGGTCCGGACGGCACGGTCTATACGCTCTCTGAGCTGTTTGAGGGCAAGCAGGCGGTGGTGCTGAATTTCTTCTACAATAACTGCCAGCCATGCCTGTCTGAGTTCCCTTATCTGCAGCAGGCATACGAAAAGTACAGCGATCATATTGCGGTGCTTGCCATGAACCCGGTGGATACGGATGGGGCAGCCATTGCTGCGCTTCAGAAGGAGCTGGGTCTGACCTTCCCCATGGTCAGCTGCGATGCTGAGTGGGAAAGAATCATGCAGCTGTCCGCGTATCCTACTACGGTCATCATTGACCGCTACGGCGTGATCAGCCTGATCCACACCGGCACGATCAAGGATGCGCAGACCTTTGAGGAAATGTTCTCCTACTTTGCGTCTGAGAATTATGAGCAGACAGTGGTCGAGGATATGGAAGATATCGTGACCGAGCAGGAGGAGGGCAGCAAATCAAACCCTACTGAAGTTGCCGGTGAGACCAGCTTTGAGGTAACAGTTGAGCCGGGAAAGGTCGTTTACAACGATATTTACAAGGTGTTCGGCGTGTATCTGCAGATTCGCAGCGAAAATGCCTATGTCATTTATGATGGCGATACCTATTACCCCAAAAACGGACTTGTAAGCGTACTGATCTCTGCACCGGACACAAGAACCCCTGCACAGGTGGGCTTCGGCAATTCCGGTAAAGAAACCGAAACCTTTAAGGTTGCCTTGGTCACACCTGCCGGTACGCAGGGCAATCCCTATAAGCTGAGTATTGGTGAATTTGAAACCAAGGTCGCAGCCGGCAACGATCAGGGCGTATTCTACACCTATAAGGCAACGGAGGACGGCACGCTTACCCTGCAGTGCCTGAGCGCCACAAGCGGTGTTAAGTATGGCTACTTCCTGTATAATCTGGACTCCGGCGCTATGCGCAACCTGGAGGGGGATGCGGTGACGGATAACTCCGGTGCAACCACTGTATCTGTGCAGGTGAAGAAGGGACAGACGGTACAGGTCTGTATCAGCACACTGCCTGACGAGAAAAACACATACCCTGCCGGAACTTTTAAGTTCAGCGCAGTATTTACCTCCCATGAGATCAAAGAGGAGGAGGTCATTCCCACGACCACCTATTCTGTGACCGTGGTGGATGACAGCAATACGCCTGTGCCGAATGTGAATATCCAGCTGGATGTAGACGGCACAGCAACCCCCTTTGCTACCGATAAGAACGGCGTTGCCACGATCCAGCTTCCTACCGGCAGCTACAAGGGCACACTGATCGTGCCTGAGGGCTACACAGCTCCCTCCAATGTGATCGAGGTGAGCGAGGGTGCACCCAATGTTACGGTGAGGCTGACGAAGATCGTCATTACCACGGCGGATTACACCGTTAAGGTCCTTGGTCCTGCGGGAGAGGCTGTGGCGAATGTGATGGTCGTCATTGGCGATAAGCTTCTATATACCGATGAAAACGGTGAAGCGACCGTCAATCTGGAAATCGCAGAGCACAGCGTGAGCATTATGGTGCCGAGCAGCTACTCCGGCGAAAATTCCTACAGCTTTGCGCAAGGCGCTACCCAGCTGACGATCAATCTGGGATATGCCCTTGGCAGCCAGCAGAATCCCTATGTTGTCACGGAATATCCCTTCAACACCGCTTCTATCGCCAAAAATGGCGGGGAGATCTACTGCCTGTTCCACTTTGACGGTGTGCAGGCGCTGACCATCGAGGATGAAGATGCGTATATTCGCATCGATTCCACGACCTACGGTGCAGATGACGACGGTGTTGTGACTGTGCTTCTGGAGGAGCTGTCCAGCCCTGCTACTATGGTGATTGGCAACAGCGGTTCCAAGAAGGAAAGCTACACAGTCAAGGCAGTCTACCCTGTGGGCAGCCTGCAAAACCCGGAGGTACGGACCTCTGCCGGCAGCTTTGGACAGGTCAAGCTGGCAGCAGGTGATGCCGACGGTTATTACTACAGCTTTACCCCTGCGCAGGCAGGTACCTATAATATTCGCGTCCAGCAGACACCTAAGGTGGATTACGATATCTCCCTGACCACCCAGACTGCCAGCGCGCTGCTGTCTGAGAGCGATGTGGATAAGAATGTATCCATCCATGCTGCGGCTGGGGAGCAGATATTGATTCATGTCTATGCATGTGCGGATGCTGAGACCGGCGAATATCCGGCAGCAACGATGCGTCTGACCAGCACCTTCACGGCAGATCCGGAACCCAGTGAACCGGGACCCGGTGAACCGGACCCCAGTGTGCCGGGGACCAGCGTACCGGAGTCCAGTGTACCGGAGTCCAGTGTACCGGAGTCCAGCGTACCGGAGTCCAGCGTACCGGAGTCCAGCGTACCGGAGTCCAGCGTGCCGGAGTCCAGTGTACCGGAGTCCAGCGTGCCGGAGTCCAGCGAACCGGAAACGGAGTATACATACAATTATACCGTTACGGTTACGGATGTGTTCGGCGCCGGACAGGAGGAGATCGCAGTTCTGTTCAAGCAGGGCGGCATCCTTGTGGGCATGGCAGCGACGGATGAAGACGGTCGTGCTGAATACGGAACAAACACTGCCGGCAACTGCACAGTGGAGCTGGCGTTTGCCGAAGGTGAGGAATGCTACTATGACCGCAACGCGGTGACCCTTACCCCGGAGCGTCCGAACCTGACTATCAAGCTGGCAGATCTGCCGGATGCTGAGGATGCAACAAATCTGTATATCATCAATGATGCCGGTGCCTACAACCTGTATCTGGGCGGCACCTATGTGGAGTTGAGTGCGGGCAAATCCTATTACAGCGCTGAAAACGGCGGAAATTGCTTCTTTGTATTCAGCCCCACAAAGGAAGGAACCTACCGGATCACGGCAAACAATCCCAATGTGGTGCTGAGCTACTGGGGCGCATCCACGAACTACATCAGCTACCAGTACAGCTCTACGGATGAAGGAGAGGAAAATTCCATTACGGAGTCTATCTCCTCCAGCATGGCAAAAAATGTGCTCATAATTATCGGTGTGAAGGTGACAGAGGGTGTTGAGGGTACGGTTCTGAATATCGCCCGAATCGGTGATGCGTCCCTTAGCGAGGGCGAGCTGCCCTACGACGACACCTGGATGCAGCAATTTGCTGACCAGACCCATACAAGCTGTGGAGCCTGGACGGCAGGTGCTAACCTTACCTACATAGATATCAATGCAGCCACAGGCACTTATAAGCTGTATTATGATGAAGCGAATGGCTACTACCGCCTCAATGATGCCAACGGACCGGTGATCATGGTGGATCTGAACAGTACACGGTATGTATCCCTGTATCAGATCATCAAGGGCTTCGGTGCCGGCGGCGGTACGAATGTGCAGAAGTACTTCTACAATAAAGACGGCAGCTTCGACCGCAAGGAGAAGTATACGGATGTGCTGATAGAATACTTTGACTGTGCAGGTATCACCGGCACGAACATTCGCGGATACCATCCGTTGACCAAGGAACTGGCATATATCCTGCAAAATGGCGGTTCCAGATGGTGGGAGGACGGCTCCGGTGAACAACTGGAGGGTCTGGTAAACGCAAATGCGGAATATGTCTGGCTGTTCCTTTGCTGCTATAATCCTTAATTAACAGACCGGCGGAGTGCTTCTCCGCCGGTCAAATTTTTGCGGTGATCTGCCTTCTGTATCCACACCTGTAGCGGATGGGCAGACCTGACCCTGGGGAGGATGTATGTGTGTATTTTTGAGGAATCTCAACTTATACGCCTATACCTTAAAATACCGAAAAAAGATTCAAGAAATCCTTGCATAAATTGAAAGAATATGCTAAAATTATATAAATAATAATGCATCCGTGTTTCTATTTGTCGAAAAACGAAGGAAACGGCGGCAAATAAAGGAGGAAAATGAAGATGAATATCAAGCGTTTTGTGGTTTTGGTGCTGACCCTGTGTTTTGCACTGAGCCTGTGCGCCTGCGGCGGCAATAACAATGAAACTGCCTCTACCGGCGATACCCAGGAAAGCACCCAGCAGACCACCGAGTCCACCGATGACGGTACTGTGACCTATACCGTTAAGGTCGTTGACGAGGGTGGCAATGCGGTCGTTGGCGCTATGGTGCAGATCTGCAGCGATAAGTGCCTGCCTGGCATCACCGATGCAGAAGGCGTGGCAAAGTTCGTTGTAGCAGAGGATGAATACAAGGCATCTGTTCTGAGCGCAGAAGGCTATGCGGTCGATACAACAGAAAATTATTATTTCGATGACGGCTCCTATGAGCTGACCATCACTTTGCAGGCTGTGGCGTAAGCTGCAGTCCGGTCAAGCGGAAAATCCCCGATATATCACCGTGCCGATTTGCAGGGCAGGGCGGGGCCTCGGTCCCGCCGAAACGCATACAGTCCTTCTATGCCCACAGGAGAGACTGTGCGCTGCCGGCGTGAGCGAGCCCCTGCTCTGCTTTTTTTGCGTTATCGGCACCTGGTAGATCCCGGGTTTTTGGCATGTAAATGCCTAATATTTTACTTCTAACAAGGAGGAAATCAAAATGAAGAAGCGCGTGCTTTCTTTGCTTCTGGCGATCGCTATGATCCTGTCTATGGCTCCCAGCGTATTTGCTGCAAGTGAAGATGCTACCGTCCTGACGGATGTTTCCGAGTTCGAAGTCGTTTTGAACGAGGATAACGGCTACTACGCGGAGTATAGCTGGACCCCGTCTGAGGATGGCGATCTGAGCCTGTATCAGTACACCGACGCAGCTGTCGAGGTGACACTGACCCAGGGTGAAAATGAGGCAAGCAACTACTCTGTAGTAGATGATACAGATACATACAGCTTTGCAACATCTATGGCTGTAGTTGCTGACGAAGAGGTCACTATTGCGGTGTTTACGGACAGCCTGGAGCTGACCTTCAGCATCTACGGTGAGTTCATTGGTATGCCCGGAACCAGCGAGAATAATCCCATTACGCTGGAAAACCTGGAGAACACCGTAACCAATGTCGGCACTGTTTGGTATGCCGG
>JAZSHB010000003.1:0-2043 GCA_045533015.1 Faecousia sp. | reverse complement strand
GAGCTCCAATTGGGAGGCGCTTAATGGTATCCTGCGCGGCGAGTGGAAATATGAGGGTGTCGTTATGACCGACTGGCGTGCCCTTTCCAATCTGGAAGATGAGATTCATGCCGGCAGTGATGTAAAAATGCCGGAGGTCATTACGACCTTCTATGAGAACGCTCCGGAATCCTGCGACCCTGCAGAAATGATGGCGCAGGGAACGCTGGACAGGGGTGCGGTTTTGGCATCTGCCGGGCGAATCCTGGGGCTGATGGCAAAGATGGAATAAAAAGCAAAAGGGCGTGTTGCAAAATAGATGCAACACGCCTTTTTGTTTTATATTATTTGTTGCCATAGCCAGGGCAGCTGTGTTTCAAATTCTGCGCCGAAGGCAGAAGGCGCTTCGGTGGCGGATAGGACCTGCTCCACGAACTGCGCTGCCAAAACAGCGGCATCATAAACACTTTTTCCCCGGGCATATGCGCCGGTGAACACGGCAGTAAACAGATCACCGGTACCATGGCATTGCCGGGTGATTCGGTCTGCGGTGTAAGAAAATTCCCCTGCAGTCCTGTGGTGACCCACAAAGCCTGTCTTTCCGGCACCTCTGGAGACACCGGTAATGATCACTGCGTCTGCACCAAAGCTGCCCATGGCATCGAGAAGCTCCCGGTAATAGCCGTCCTCTGCCGCTTCCCGATAGGGAAGTCCGGTCAGCAGCGCTGCCTCCGTTACATTGGGCAGCAGGATGTTTCCCCTGCGGCAAAGCTGTTTCATAGCCTCCACATGGCAAGCATCCAGCCCGCTGTACAGCTTTCCGTGATCTGCCATGACCGGATCGATAACCGTGACTGCGTCAAAGGCATCCAACACCGCTTCTACGGCGGCAGTCTGGGAAGCATCTGCCAGGTAACCTACGCTGATCGCGTCAAATCGGGCACCAACGGCTTGCCAGTGCCGGCAGATGGCGGTCATATCCCCGGTCAGCTTGCGGATGTGGGGCGCGGGAAAACCGGTATGGGAGGAAAGTACCGCGGTGGGCAGGGGAGTGCAGGTGCAGCCCATTGCGGAAAGCACCGGCAGCGCCACGGTCAGACTGCACTTTCCCAGGCAGGAAAGGTCCTGGATGGAAAGAATCTGTTTCATTTGATTATTCTCCGTTGCGCTTTTTCATCAGATTGCGCATACGCAGTCCGTGGTCCAGCTCCCGCTTGCGGATGCGCAGACTCTTGGGGGTGCACTCGAGCAATTCGTCGTCAGCCAGAAATTCCAGACACTGCTCCAGGGAGAAAATTTTGGGAGAGGTCAGCCGCAGGGCTTCGTCAGAGCCGGCGGCACGCATATTGGTCAGCTGCTTTTTCTTGCAGACATTGACGGTCATATCCTCGTTGCGGCTGCAGATGCCCACGACCATGCCGGCGTAGACCGGCGTACCGGCACCGATGAACAGACTGCCGCGCTCCTGGGCGTTAAAAAGACCGTAGGAGCAGGCATCGCCGGTCTCAAAGGCGATCAAAGAGCCGGTCAGACGGCGCTCGATCTCACCCTTCATAGGCGCGTAGCTGTCCAGAACGCTGGACATGATGCCCTCGCCCCGGGTGTCGGTGAGGAACTCGCTGCGGTAGCCGAACAGACCCCGGGAGGGGACTAAGAACTCCAGACGGTAACGGGAGCCCATGGGGGTCATGCCCAGAAGATCCGCCTTCCGGCGACCCATCTTCTCGATGACTGCACCCATGCATTCCTCCGGCACATCTGCCACCATACGCTCGATGGGCTCGCACAGCTTGCCGTCGATCTCTTTTGTCAGGACACGGGGCGTGGACACGGAGAACTCGTAGCCCTCCCGGCGCATGGTCTCCATGAGGATGGAAAGGTGCATCTCACCGCGACCCGCCACATTGAACGAATCGGTGCTTGCTTCGGTGACATGGAGGGAGACATCCTTCAAAAGCTCTTTTTCCAGCCGATCCCGGAGGTTTCGGGAGGTGACGAATTTGCCCTCTCTGCCGGCGAAGGGAGAATCGTTGACCGCAAAGGTCATTTCGATGGTGGGGTCGC
>JAZSHB010000008.1:0-4895 GCA_045533015.1 Faecousia sp. | reverse complement strand
GCGAAATGGAATTGAGATTGTGGGCACTTACATCGACCGGGCGTACTCGGCTCGGACAGACAATCGTCCTGATTTCCAGAAGATGATCAGGGATAGCGCAAAGGGAAAATTCGATGTGGTTATTGTCTGGAAATTGGATCGTTTCGCCCGGAACCGTTATGACTCTGCCAAGTATAAGGCTGCGTTAAAGAAGAACGGCGTGAAATTGATTTCCGCTATGGAGCCGATTTCTGATGATCCGACTGGCATTTTGCTTGAATCCATGCTGGAAGGAAACGCGGAGTATTATTCTGCAGATCTGGCGGAGAAGGTCAATCGTGGCATGACAGAGAATGCCCTGAAATGCAAGAGTAATGGCGGCACCTTGCCTTTGGGCTACTTCATTGACCATGAAAAGCATTTACAGATTGACCCGGCCACTGCTCCGATTGTACTGGAGATTTTCACGCTGTATGCAGACGGAGTATCTATGAAAGAGATTTCCGAGCAGATGAAGATGCGTGGTATCCACACTCGGCGGGGCGGAGTTGTCAACATCGACTGTATCACCCGGATGCTCCATAACCGGCGATATATTGGTGAATACAAATTCCGGGACATTGTTCACCCTGATGGCATCCCGGCTATCGTACCGCAGGAGTTGTTTGACCGGGTGCAGGAGCGTCTGGCCGTCACGAAAAAAGCCCCTGCCAAGCACAAGGCAGAGGACGAATATCTGCTGACCACCAAACTGTTCTGCGGTGAATGTGAGCGTGTGATGGTGGGTGAAAGCGGCCGCAGCATGACCGGAACGACTTACCGCTATTACAAGTGCGCGGGTGTCAAGCAGCGCAAGGGGTGCAAGAAAAAGACGGTTAAAAAGGAATGGATCGAAGATCTTGTCATCACTTATATCCGTAAGATCATCATGGATGATAAGGCGCTGGAGAGCTTGGCCGATTACATCATGGAGGAACAGAAAAAGGAGAACACGATATTGCCCGTGCTGAAAAAGCAGTTCAGGGAAGTGCAGAAGGGTATTGAAAATATGCTCACTGCTATCCAGATGGGAATTATCACGGCCTCCACAAAGGAGCGGCTGGAGGAACTGGAGCGAGAAAAGAGTTATCTCTCCATTGAGATCACGAAGGAAGAACAGTCGCATCCGAAACTGGAGCGGGATGAAATCCTGTTCTGGCTGAAGCGGTTCCGGGAGCTGGATACCACCAAGCTGAGCCATCGCCGTCGGCTCATTGACAGTTTTGTGAATTCCATCATTCTGTATGATGACCGCATGATCTTCACCGGCAATTATAAAGACAGCACAAAAACCATCACCTTCGTGGAAATCGAAGCCGCAGGTTTAAGTTCGGATTTAACCGCGTCACTGGGACCTATTAAGACCGAAAGAGCATTAGCTCTTTCGGTCTTAATTTTTTGCATCATTCACGGAATTAGTGGGAATATTCCGAGTTTATGGTTAGGATTGTTAATTCTAACCATAAACTCTTGATTTTTAGCGGATTGTACTGTATAATTTCTACGATATATTTGTCAGTTGAGCGGTCTATTTCGAATTAGGGAGGATTTCTATGAAAGCGATGGTTGAAAAACGCATTTGCTCCATAGCTTTGATTCTATGTCTGGTGTTGAGTCTTTTGCCGACCTTTGTATCTGAGATCGAGGTGGAGGCCAATGCACTGAGCGTCAGTTCCTTAACTTGTTCGGCGTATATCTCCAATGCTACGGCACGGAGCTATATCGATACGATGATGAAGTACTACATCAATAACAACAGCACGCTTCAAAGTACGCTGACATCCGGCAAGTGTGTCATCTTTATGTTTGAGGGTGGCTCTGACAATTACTGGACCGGTTCGGATTACTACAACGATCTGTCCGATGTTCGTATTCAGGCGGCTTGTTTTGTAGTCAAACTGGATTCTAACGGTAACGCATACATTGCATTCTGCTCTGAAACCTGTTCGTCGATTCCTAGCTATGCACCGGATTGCGTGGCTAACCAGGCGCATTACGGCAGCACAACGATTCTGGATGGCATATATCGTGTGTATCGGTGGAACCATACTGGACCTTATGCTGCGTTCCAGCTGGACGTTGCGAACAGTAACGCAAACGGCAATGGTCTTTATGTGCCCTCCAGTGTGCCAAACGGTCAGCTGATGGGTTGTAGTGGCATCAATCTGCATAGCCGCTCCACAACCTCTTGGTCTAACTGGTCCGCAGGATGTCAGTTGATAGGCACTGGTGCGGATAGCTCTAACGAATTCAACGCCTTTTTTAAATGTGTTTCCGGCTTGAACTTTAATCCGTGGGTCTATTATAAGAGTTCTCTGTATTCCTATGATTACTATGGCTACGGGTGGGGAAGTGGCTACACTGTTGGTTATTATGTGGTCGATCGGCAGTTGGGTATGTTGGGTGCGGATGGCACCAAGTATGGTGCCGGAAGTCTGAATGCCATCTATAACACCACTGCCTTGGGTAAACTGACTTCTTATTCCACCTCTGCGGCCAACGCTGCTGGTGCATTGAATTTCGACTATATTTCGACTTCCTGCACTTATTATCCTGCGCATTGCCAAATAAAGGTGACATCTTCTTCCATTGTCAATAGCCAGCCGTGCAGTGTGGGAACCGGAGGTTCTGTGACCCTTGAGGTACCGGCGATCGGAGATACCTATACCGCCACTGCGCTATATAAAAACGGTTATGGAAATTACTGGTACCGTGTCACCACATCCTCGGGGCAGACTGGATATATCTATGGCGGCGAGGTTACCTATGTCAAGCAGTTGACCTCCGATATTTCGCTAACGAACTATAGCGTCCCCAATGGTCACGTTGCAGGAAATGTGTTTTATGTTACCGGTACGATCGCATCTAAGTACAACAAGCTGAATACTGCGGAGGTTTGGATTCGTTCCGGATTTGGTACATCCGGAACAAAAATTACCGGGTATTCTGATGCAGTGTCCAATAATAAATATGTGCTGGATAACAGTACAATCGACTATAATACTGCCTTCAATGAGGTCAGTACCGGCAATTATACCTACGTAATTTCCGCCAACTACACCAACTACTATGCAGAAGGCGCAACGACGCTAAAGACCAATACCGGCACAGTCTATCTTTGTGACGAGTATTTTGTGGTCGTACCATCAAGTGTGTCCCAATCTTCGTGTTCCCACTCCTTCACCACTACAACCCTTGGTTCCGGCAGCTGTACGGATACCGTAACCGTCATCAAATCTTGTTCAAAGTGTGGTCTTGTGACAGAAACGAATTCCACCGGCAGTCATACCTATGGCAACTGGACTGTTTCCAAAGCAGCCACCTGCACCGAAACTGGCAGCAGATACCGTACCTGCAGCAAGTGCGGCGACACGCAAACAGAAACCATTGCCGCGACTGGCAGTCATTTTTATGGTGTCTGGACGGTTACGCAAAGTGCTTCATGTACCGCAGACGGTTCCATGCAGCGCAACTGCTCCGTTTGTGGTAACACTGAAACGCAAGCTATTGCAGCGACCGGCCACAGCTACACCGCAGAAGAGGTGGAAGCCGACTGTCAAAATTACGCAAAAACCGAATACACCTGTAGTAAATGTGGCGATCATTACGCAATTCTTCATAATGAAATGGCGAATGTGTGGTATGAAACCAAGCCAGAGGGGGTAGATGATTCGCTGATCGAAACCAAGACCCAGTACCGTTACTCCGATTACGAGACATTCTCTTCCTATTCTGCTGCCGTAGATGGTTACACCCAGATCGGCAAGATTTGGGAGGAAGCAATCAGCGGTACGGTCCTATATGTTTCTGAATGGCCATCCGGATTTAGTACAAGCCACAGTGTCTATCATACCTACAATAAATCCAGGGTGACAGCATCCGAAACCACTAGTGCCAAGACCACGGTGGAAAGCGATGCCGTTTGTGGCTACATTTATTACCACTGGTGCCGAGGCAGTTATGCCTATGGTCCCATTAACCGAACCACCTCCAAAACCCAGGATAGCACCCATACAACCTTCCATGCGTATTATGCCGACAAGTCCGCCGGAGACCCGTATTCCATGACCACCGCCTCTGATGGCAGCGTTGTAAACGGAAATGCGAACTGCTGCACTGATTCCCATTGGTACTATTTCATTCCGGTTTATAAGCAGACTTACTCCACCTATAGAGCAGTGTTTACCTATGAGCGTTGGACGGAGTACTCCGACTGGAGCGATACGATCTATAATGCATTCGATACACGTAAGGTTGAAACCCGTACGCTGTACCGTCAGATAAACGCCGGAATGGGTGATCACATTTGGGGTGAGGGCATCGTGACCACCCCGGCCGGTTGCCAGTCCCAGGGGGTCATGCTCTATACCTGCACCATCTGCGGTGATACACGGACGGAAACCTTTGCTGCATCCGGTCACAATTATCAGGCGTCGGTGACAGTTCCTACTTGTACGGAGCAGGGGTATACTACCTACACCTGCGCTTCCTGCGGTGTCAGCTACGTTGTCGACGAGGTTGACGCTCTGGACCACACTTGGGTTGATGCGGATTGCGATACGCCCAAGACCTGCTCTGTCTGTGGCGCCACCGAGGGCGAGGCCAACGGCCACAGCTATGAGGCAGTTGTGACTGCTCCCACCTGCACCGAGGGTGGCTACACCACTTATACCTGCTCCGGCTGCAATGACAGCTATGTTGCTGACGAGACCGCAGCCACCAACCACAACTATGTAGACGGCGTTTGCACCGGCTGTGGTGCTGTGGATCAGACCACCTGCGAGCACACCTGGGTCTACAAATTTGAGAATCAGATCCATACCTTCACCTGCTCCGTCTGTAACAAGGTTGTTACCGGCGCAGCCGGCAGCGATGGT
>JAZSHB010000124.1:0-16353 GCA_045533015.1 Faecousia sp. | reverse complement strand
GGGGCAACGGCAGCGTCGAACTGCATCTCACCGTCGATGAGCAGTGTGGGGTCCATCTCCTTGGCTACCTGGGTCGCATCGTGGCTGAGCTGGAAGTCGGATCGTAGCCATGTCGTTCTGTGAGCCAAGGAGTTGCTGCTTGCTGTTGTCTTCCTAAGACCGCTTGGCCTCCGACTTGACCTCAGGGGCAACGGCAGCGTCGAACTGCATCTCACCGTCGATGAGCAGTGTGGGGTCCATCTCCTTGGCTACCTGGGTCGCATCGTGGCTGAGCTGGACAGTGCCGCCCTTGCCGGAGCCGTTGGTGGAGAAGCTGAGCATAGCCACCTTGGGATCGATGCCGAAGACCTTGGCAGTCTTTGCGGTCTCTACAGCCACCTCCGCAAGCTTTCTTGCAGCGGAAACAGTCACATTGCCTTCCTTGTCCACACTGTCCTCATAGCTGAGGTTGATAGCGCAGTCGCCCATGGCGGTCTTTTCGTCACCCCGGACCATAATGAAGCAGGAGGAGACCAGGTTTGCACCGGGCTTGGTCTTGACCAGCTGCAGCGCCGGACGAACGGTGTCAGCGGTGGAGTAAGTAGCGCCGCCCAGCAGGGAGTCAGCATAGCCCATCTTCACCAGCATAGTGCCGAAATAGTTGCCCTTGGAAAGTGCCTTGCGGCAGTCCTCAGCGGACATTTTGCCCTTGCGCAGCTCCACCATCTTCTCTACCATGGCATCCATTCCCTCGTAGGTCAGCGGGTCGATGATCTGGACACCGTCTATATTAAAGCCGCCCTTTGCCGCATTTGCCTTGACCTCATCCACATTGCCGATAAGGATGGGAGTCAGGAAGCCACCCTCTGCCAGCCGGGCAGTTGCCTCCAGGATACGGGCATCGTGACCCTCGGTAAAGACGATCTTCCGGGGGTTGGCCTTCAAGGTATCAATCATTGCATTGAACATGATAACATTCCTCCAAAGTATATGGGCGCAAGCCCAGATTTTTACAAATTGATTATACACCCAAACCCCTTCGGTTGCAACAAAAAAATTCTGTATTTGACTGTTCTGAAGATTGACCGGAGAAAATATATTTGATATGATAATAATACAGTCAGACAAGCGAAAGGAGGAATTCGCATGAATTGGGCTGCGATCGGCTGGCTTGTGCTGTTGATCGTGTTCCTGCTGGCAGAGGCATCCACGGTGACCGTCACCGCTGTTTGGTTTGCCGCGGGGGCACTGACGGCAATGCTGGCAAGCTTTCTGGGTGCGCATCTTTGGCTGCAGGTGGTTCTCTTCCTTGTGGTATCGGCGGTGCTTTTGCTGCTGCTGCGTCCGGTCGTCAGAAAGTTCTTTACACCGAAGCTTGTCCGTACCAATGTGGATGCGATCATCGGTACGGAGGGAATCGTCTGTGAGCAGATCGACAATGTAAAGGCACAGGGAAAAATCCGGCTGGGCGCTATGGAGTGGAGTGCCAGAAGCGTAACCGGCGCCAGTATAGAGTTGGGCACACAGGTCAAGGTAGACCGGATCGAAGGCGTAAAGGTCTTCGTTACACCGGTACATGAAAAAGTAACGGAAAAATAAGCAGGAGGTAAACAGTATGTGGATCATTGTATTAGCAGTTATCGCAATTATTTTCTGGGTAGTAATAGCAAATATTTTCGTTGTGCAGCAGTCCCGGGCGTATGTTATCGAGCGTTTGGGTGCATTCCATGCAGTCCAGGGCGTTGGCATACACGGAAAGATCCCCTTTATTGACCGGATCGCCCGCCGGGTGAGCCTCAAGGAGCAGGTTCTGGATTACCCGCCCCAGCCGGTCATCACTAAGGATAATGTAACGATGCAGATCGATACGGTCGTGTATTTCCAGATCACGGACCCCAAGCTGTATACCTACGGCGTGGAAATGCCCATGGCAGCTATGGAGACCCTGACGGCGACTACCCTGCGTAATATCATCGGCGATCTGGAGCTGGATCAGACTCTGACCAGCCGCGATATCATCAACACCAAGATGCGTGCCATCCTGGATGAAGCGACCGACCCCTGGGGTATTAAGGTCAACCGGGTGGAGCTGAAGAATATCCTGCCGCCTCAGGATATTCAGTCCTCCATGGAAAAGCAGATGAAGGCAGAGCGTGACCGCCGCCAGGCGATTCTGCAGGCAGAGGGACAGAAGAAGTCCGCGATTCTGATTGCAGAGGGCGAGCGCGAGTCCGCCATCCTCCGCGCCGATGCGGAGAAGCAGGCAGCGATTCTGAAGGCAGAGGCGGAAAAAGAGGCAGCCATCCTGAAGGCAGACGGCGAAGCCCAGGCGATCCGCACCGTTCAGCAGGCAATGGCAGACTCCATGGCGATGCTCAACGAAAAAGCACCCAATGACCAGGTGGTAAAGCTCAAGGCGATCCAGGCAATGGAAAAGGTAGCCGACGGCAAGGCAACAAAGATCATCATTCCCTCCGAAATGCAGGGTCTGGTAGGCATGGCAAACGGACTTGTAGAGGGAACAAAGGGAGAATAAAATGGCAAAAAAGGAAGATCGGTTTATAAAAACCTATTCCCAGGGACTTGGCTCCACAGTGATCTATGTGGATAAGCAGACCGGAGTCAATTACCTGTTTGTCCAAAGCGGTTACGCCGGCGGTCTGACCCCGCTTCTGAACCGGGATGGCTCTCCGGTGATCACCCCTGTACCCAACAAGTATGGCGAATAGGAATATCCCACCCCAACCGGGGTGGGATATTTCAGAGTGTCAAAAAAGCCCCAAACCGTCAAAATGGATATTTGGCGGTTTGGGGTATTTTTCTAGACATGCTACAGATCAAACAAGAAGCCTTGTAGGGGCGGGCATTGCCCGCCAGCCAAAAGAAGAAGCGATGCTTGCTTTGGCAAGCCATTTTGCCTTACTGCGCAACCCGGTCTCTACCGTACCCTATGTACGCCGACGAGCCCGGGTTGATTGTCTTTGGGGCTTCCTTGACCTCTGGCAGTCTGTCGAAAAATTTATTTTTTCGACAGACTGGAATATCCCACCCCGGTAAGGGTGGGATATTTTCGTAAACAATCCGTAAACATTGAAAACAGCAGGTTGCAATCCGTTCATTTTGCAATATAATGTTGGTATAGATATTAAACAGCAAAGGTGATTGGAATGAACGGTATCGGAAACTGGTTCCGGCAGTTGGGCGTCCGCATAACGGCAGGGCTGCGCCGGTTTATGCAGGGGCGTTACGGAACGGACAAGCTCAATACAGCCATTTTGGTCACAGGTGTGATCGTATGTCTGCTGTCTATGTTTATTCCGGCGGCAAGCATGCTCCTGACGCTGGTATCCTATATCCTCATGGGCTGGGCGATTTTCCGGATGCTCTCCCGGAACACCTATAAGCGCTACCAGGAAAACCGGAAATATCTGCGCTTTGTGGAACGCATCAAAGACCGTCAGCATAAATATTTTGACTGCCCCCGGTGTCGGCAGCCGGTGCGTGTCCCCCGGGGTAAGGGAAAGATATCCATCACCTGCCCAAAATGTAAGGAAAAGTTTATACGCAAATCATAAAGAAAGGTGCTATCTCATACATTTTGAGACAGCACCTTTTCTTAAATACGGCAGCGGCTTTTGTATTGACGAAACTGCCCCGCAGGGGTAAAATAAAAATAAGAAAGTGCCGGTGCGCAGAAAGGATGTAAAATAATGAAGCATAAGCTCATCCAATATGATCCCTACTTGCAGCCCTTTGAAAAGGATCTTGACCTGCGGATGGAAAATTACCGTAAAAAGAAAAAGGAGCTTTTGGAACAGGGTCAGACCCTCGGGGATTTTGCAAACGGTCACCATTTCTTTGGATTTCATCGGGAAACAGATGGCTGGTACTACCGGGAGTGGGCACCTGCTGCGGACAAGCTGTATCTGACCGGCGATTTCTGCAACTGGGATCGGTATGCACACCCCATGGAAAAGAAGGAAAACGGCGTATTTGCGCTGTTCCTGCCGGGTGCAGATGCCCTGCCCGAGGGCTCCCGGGTTATGGTAGTGGTGGTAAGCGGCGGCGAGGAGCTGGAGCGAATCCCCCTGTATGCAAACCGGGTGGAGCAGGATCCCCAGACCAATGCCTGGAACGCCGTCATTCATACCCCCAAGCCCTTTGCCTGGACGGATGCCGGCTTTAAGCCAAAAAAGAAGCCACTGATCTATGAATGTCACATCGGCATGGCGCAGGAAGAAGGCAAGGTCGGTTCTTACGGGGAATTTCGGGAAAATATCCTGCCCCGGATCCGGGACTTAGGCTATAATACCATCCAGATCATGGCGGTGATGGAGCATCCCTACTATGCCTCCTTTGGCTACCAGGTGACGAATTTCTTTGCTGCTTCCTCCCGGTACGGCACACCGGAGGAGCTGAAAAGGCTCATCGATACCGCCCATAAAATGGGAATCGCCGTGCTTCTGGATGTAGTCCACTCCCATGCCTGCAAGAACACCCGGGAGGGCATCAACGAATTTGACGGCACAGCCTACCAGTTCTTCCACGAGGGAGACAGGGGAGAGCATTCTGCCTGGGGGACCAAGTGCTTCAACTACGGCAAAAACGAGGTTATTCACTTCCTGCTGTCCAATTTGAAATACTGGCTGACGGAGTACCATTTTGACGGCTTCCGTTTCGACGGAGTGACCTCCATGCTGTATCTGGATCACGGTCTGGGTACCAGCTTCGACTGCTACGAAAAATATTTCTCCATGAACACGGACACGGAGGCGGTGACCTACCTGCAGCTGGCAACGGAGCTGGTGCGGCAGGTGTGTCCCCATGGGATTTTGATCGCGGAGGACATGTCCGGTATGCCCGGTATGTGTGTTCCTGTCAAGGACGGGGGCATCGGCTTTGATTACCGCCTTGCCATGGGCGAGCCGGATATGTGGATTCGCCTTTTGAAGGATACGCCGGACGAGAACTGGGATCTGGGCAGCATCTACCACGAGCTGACCCAGCGCAGACCCAAGGAAAAGCAGATCGGCTACTGCGAGTCTCATGACCAGGCGCTGGTGGGAGATAAGACCATCATGTTCCGTCTGTGTGACCAGGAGATGTACTGGTCCATGGATAAAAATAACGGCAGTCTGATCATTGACCGGGGCATGGCACTGCACAAGCTGCTGCGGCTGATCACCATGACTTTAGGAGGGGAAGGCTATCTGACCTTCATGGGCAATGAGTTCGGACATCCGGAGTGGATCGATTTTCCCAGAGAGGGCAACGGCTGGAGCTATCATTACTGCCGCCGCCAGTGGTCGCTGGCAGACAGTCCGGAGCTGAAATACCAGTACCTGAACGCTTTTGAAAAGGCGATGGTCGCCGTGGCAAAAAAGCTTAGGGTCATAGGCGGCAAGCAGGCGCAGCTGTGGCTGGATAACGGCGCAAAAACGCTGATGTACCAAAAAGGAAACGGAATCTTTGCATTTAATTTCCACCCGGTGGCGTCCTACGAGGGCTGCTTTGTGCCGACACCGGAGGCGGGGGAATATGAGGTTGTTATGTCAACCGACGATCTCTGCTTCGGCGGCAAGGGAAGAATCTGGCACCAGCGTTATACCACTGTCCAAAAGGACGGAAGGACGGGAATCCTGCTGTATCTGCCCAGTCGCACGGCTGCGGTTTTGCGGAAAATAACTTGATTTTTATCGTATAATAGGGTACGATATTAGCATCCAAAAAGAAAAGAGGTATAACAATGAAAAGAGTAATTGCGATTGTGCTCACCGCAGCGCTGCTGCTGAGCCTGGGTGCATGTTCCATCTTTGAGCCGGAGGCATATGTGCCCTCTGCCAATGTGGAGGTTGCGGTCGCCTATGTGGTGGAAAGTGATCACGCGGACGGCAGCCTTTATGACACCGGCAAGGTAGTCACCCGCAGATTGGTGGAGAAGGATATGACCTCCATCACCCTTGCCTGTGTTTACTATAGCAGCACAGGCAGCCAGGTGGGTGAATATGAATATGTAGAGTGCGATTTCGCCGAGCAGAAGGCGCTGTCTCTGTGGGAATTTGATGTGCCCATCGGCTGTACCTATATGGAAGCGGTGGTCTCCAAGGTCTGCTTCAGCGACGGCACAGAGGAAAATTGCCCCGGCATTTCCACCTGGGCAAAGACACAGGCTGAGGCATTCACCGTAGAAGCCCACGAGCAGAAGCGTATTGACCTGTCCTATGGTGCGGCAGCTGACGCGGAGGTCTGCCCCGGCGCGGAGCTGACCCTCGGTACATGGGATGAGAGTGGTCTGAATGTGGAGCTTTCCAACACCAGCGATAAGGATATTGAAAAGATCGGTATTTATGCGCTGTGGTTTGATGTCGATGGACAGCCCCTGGCGCTCGACGGTGTGGTGACACCCAATTCGGAGCTGATCAACGCCAACGACCTGGTGGTGGAGGAAACCGCTACCTATACGGTGGAGGCACCGGAAGACGCTGAATTTGTGAAGGTCATTATCAACACGGTTACATATACCGACGGTGAGGTCTGGACCAATAACAATTTCTACGAATGGGCATATGTCCATTACGCAGTCTACGAGGATTAAAACAGGCGTGCGGCAAAACACGCCCTAACGAAAAAACGCTGTCATTGCGAATGCTTTCGCGGGACGGGAAACCCGTCCCCTACAGGCATGCAATGACAGCGTCTTTTATTTTACAGGCAGGGACTTTTCTGCCAAGCTTACATAATACTCGGCGTCCCGGTGGATATAGTCGCGCTGCGCCTGGGACAGGGGCTTTACCACGGTTGCGGGATTTCCCAGCAGCAGCGAGCCGGCGGGTGCGTTGGTCTTGCCGGTGACCACTGCGCCGGCACCGACCAGGCAATGGTCAGCAAGCACCGCGCCGTCGAGCACGATGGCACCCATGCCCACCACGCAGTCGTCCCCCACGGTGCAGCCGTGGAGAATCGCCCCGTGACCGACTGAGCAGCCCTTTCCTACGGTGACCCCTTCATGGAGGACGCAGTTGTCCTGAATATTGGAGTTTTCTCCCACCCGGATCGTTCCGGTGTCCCCCCGAAGGACCGCACCGTACCAGATGCTCACATTGTTTTCAAGCACCACATTCCCCACGACCGTGGCGTTGGGCGCAATATATACATTTTTCTGCATAAGCTTCCTCCGTTATTTTATGGGGTAATGGTAACACAGACGCTGATAAAAAGCAAACGGCAAATTTGTCGGGCAGCCCCGACAGGCAATGCGCACCGCGTGCACAGCGTATCGTTTTTGCCCTGCGCCGCCCGGTATCGTTCCTGCGGCAGATAAATTCCGGTTTATTGGGAAGCCCCGACAGGCAATGCGCACCCATACTGTAAGGGAGCGTCTTGACGCTCCCGCCCAGGTTTCGACCGCAGTTATTCAGGAGGGTCAAGACCCTCTCCTGCGGAATGGAGATTGCCACAGGCACAAGCACTCTCGCAATGACAATTGGTTGGTGCTATGCTGTGCGACAGATCGGAAGTGTTTGCATAAAAAGCCGGGGAAGCTTCGCGGCTTCCCCGGTGGTGTGTTAGTGCGGCTTGATTTCCGCGTGGTAGTGGGCGTAGGTGCAGGGCGCTTCCTTGCCCAGGACCTTTGCTTCTGTCACCTCACCGATAAACAGCACATGGCTGCCCAGATCCTTTTGGTCCAAGACCTTGCAGGAGAACATGGCGTTTGCCATATCCGTCAGATACAGAAGTCCGTTATGGCTGCGGGCAGTGCCGGAACAGTCTGCGCACTTATCCGCATCCCTGCCTGACTGCATCCCAAAATGACGGATGGTTTCAAAGGGTACGGAGGTTGTCAGCACACTGACATTGAACTGCCGGGTGTTTTCGATCAGCTCCCGGGTCAGATTGCCCTTCTGGACGGAAATTGCCAGGCGCATAGGTGCAGAGGCGATCTGGAAGCAGGTGTTGATAATGCAGCCGTTATCCGTTTCGGCTCTGGCGGTGAGCAGATACAAACCGTAGGTCAGATTCCACGCCGCCTTGTCATCTATAGCAGGTAGCGCCTGCTCAGCGAAAGTAGCGCTCCAACAGACCCTTCAGGGCAACGCCGTGGCGCGCCTCATCCCTTGCCATTTCATGCACGGTGTCATGAATCGCGTCCAGACCGTTCTTCTTAGCGCAGGAAGCCAGGTCAAACTTGCCCTGGGTCGCGCCGAACTCACAGTCCACACGCCATGCCAGATTGTCCTTTGTGGTCGCCTTCATGTTGGGCTCCAGGTCCTCGCCCAGCAGCTCTGCGAATTTCGCAGCGTGCTCAGCCTCCTCGTAGGCTGCCTTTTCCCAGTACAGACCGATCTCGGGGTAGCCTTCACGATGCGCGATGCGCGCCATGCACAGGTACATTCCTACCTCGCTGCACTCGCCGTTGAAGTTCGCCATCAGCTGATCGAAGATATACTTCTTGTCTTCCTCGCTGATGTCGGGGTTGTTCTTCACGGTCTGACCGTAAACGCCATACTCGTGGACAGCGGCGAGCTTCTGCTCACCCTTCTGCTCGACAAACTTGGACGCGGGGACCTTGCACACGGGGCACTTGAAATCAGGATCCAGGGAGTCGGCAGTGTGAACATAACCGCAAACAGAACAAACAAACTTTTTCATAATGATTTCCTCCAATTAAATAATAATAAATTTAAGCTGTTTCGGGTTTTTTAAGACAATTTTGACAGGTGCCGGTGAAGCTAAGCTGACAGGCTGTCACGGTACCGCCGCAGCAATCAGCAGCTGTGTCGGCAAGTGACTGGGGGATAGGCATAGCTTCGAGGTCGATGACTGCGCTGCAGTCATTGCATATGAAGTGTACATGGGGGGCGGTGTTGGCATCGAACCGTTCAACACCGTTGACCGTTGCAACGCTTACCGCAAGCCCCTGCTTTTTGAACAGGCTCAGGTTTCGGTATACCGTACCGAGAGAAAGGTCCGGGATCTGGGGCTTGAGCCAGGCGAACAGGGTATCTGCTGACGGGTGCTCATTTGTTGCACGCAGGCAGCTGAGGATCGCATCGCGTTTGCGGAAGTGTTTTTTAACAGTCTCCATGGGATCACCTCTGCTTTCTAAATGAGAATAATTCTTATTTACATCCAAAGTATAACACGGTACATTTTATTTGTCAATAGGAAAAGAGAAAAATTTTTAATTCCGATTTATCCCGCTGCACACGCAGTGGGATAAATCGGCGTTTGACAGTAGTATGAAAATCTGTTACCATGTTTTCCGGAGGGGAGCATATGAAAACACGAAAGATCACGACCATGGCGCTGCTGGCTGCTGTGGCGCTGACGATATTTATGGTAGAGGCGCAGCTTCCCCAGCTGGTCCCTATCCCTGGGGTCAAGCTTGGTCTTAGTAATATTATTACTGTTTACGCGGTTTATACCCTGGGCGCACGGGAGGGAGCAGCGATCTTGTTTGTCCGGATCTTTCTGGGTGCGATCTTTTCGGGAAATTTCGCAACGATTCTTTACTCCGCCGCCGGAGGCGCCCTTGCGATTCTGGTGACCATCGGTCTGAAGGCGGTACTGAAGGATAACCAGCTGTGGGTCGCCGGCTGTCTGGGGGCGATCGCCCATTCCATCGGACAGATGATCGTAGCGATATGGGCTACGGGAACGCCTTCACTGTTGCTGTATCTGCCGGTTCTGATCGTATGCAGCGTTATAACCGGTGTGTTTACCGGGCTGTGTGCCCAGCTGCTTTTGAAGCGAGGGAAGAATTTATGGAAAACTATTTTCAAATGAGCTTTACCCCTGCTCAGGTCAATGAGATATCCAATCTGGGGCTTGCCCATGTGGGTGACAGTGTGTATGAGCTGCTGTGCAGGACTTACCTGTGCACCAAGGGCGATCGGACAGTGCTGAAGCTGCACCGGGACGCGGTCTGCCTGGTAAAAGCGCCCACCCAGGCGAAATTTGCGGACAAGCTCAAGCCCTTTCTGACAGAACAGGAGCTTGCCTACTACCGCAGGGGCAAGAACGCCCATACCCATGCCGCGCCCAAGTCGGCGACACGGCAGGAGTACGCCAAGGCGACGGGTCTGGAGACCCTGTTCGGCGCGCTGTACCTGCTGGGACAGACCCAGCGGCTGAACGCGCTGTTTGCAATCATTATGGAGGATACAGATGGCATTTGATGCTTTTTTTATGGGGGCGGTCCTGGAGGAGCTTCGTCAAAGGGCGACCGGGGCACGGGTGGAGAAGATTCATCAGCCCAGCCGGGACCCGGTGATCCTGCACCTGCGCTGTGAGACAGGACGGGAAAAGCTGCTCCTTGCGGCAAACCCCGCCGCGCCCCGTCTGCACCTGACCGGAGCGAGCCCGGAAAATCCCGATCAGCCGCCTATGTTCTGCATGCTGCTGCGCAAGCATTTGTCCGGTGCGCGGCTGGCACGGATCGAGCAGCTGCCTATGGAACGGATGGCGCAGTTTTATTTTGACTGTACCGACGAAATGGGTTACCCCGTGCAAAAGCGTCTGGTGACAGAGCTGATGGGAAGGACCTGCAACCTGTATCTATTAGATCCGGAGGGGCGCATCATCGACTGTCTGCGCCGAGTGGGTCTGGATGAATCGGCAAAGCGCGCGGCGCTGCCGGGGCTGATCTATCAGCTGCCGGAGCCTGTGGAAAAGCAAGACCCCAGGCAGCTGCACGCAGAAGATTATGTAAACCTTTTAACTGCCCCCGGTGCGGATGTTCTGGCAGACCGACTGATGGATGTCCTGGGAGGACTGTCTCCACTGGTGTGCCGGGAGGCGGCGCTGTTTGCCGCCGGGGATACAGATGCCCGCCTGGCGGGCGGGAGACTCCCGGAAATTTCCGAAAAGCTTGAACTGTTTTTCCGGGAACACCTTTGCCACCCTGCACCGTATTATTATGAAGCCCCGGATGGCACGCCCCGGCAGTTTGCCTTCTGCCCCATCCGGCAGTACGGCAGCTGCCTGCAAGCGGACAGCTTTGGCAGACTTCTGGATGATTTCTATACTGTAAGAGACCGGCGGGATGCCATGCGGCAGAAAAGCCAGGCGGTGCGCCGGACGGTCAGCAATCTCTGCCAGCGGATCCGGCGCAAGCTTGCCATCCAGGAAAAGGAGCTGGCGCAGACCCACGAACGGGAACGGCTGCGGCAGCTGGGTGATATCGTCACCGCCAACCTGCACCGGATCACCAAGGGTCAAACGGTGCTGAAAGCCCAGGATTTTTACGATGCGGATATGAAGACGGTGGAGATTCCGCTGTCGCCGCTGCTTTCTCCCCAGCAGAACGCGGCGAAATTCTACAAAGATTACACACGCATGAAAAATGCCGAGAAGGAGCTGACCCGGCAGCTGGAGCTGGGGCGGCAGGAGCTGAAGTATCTGGAAAGCGTGCTTGATGAGCTGGACCGGGCAGAAACAGAGGCAGAGCTGGAGGAGATCCGCCAGGAGCTGCATACCGGAGGCTATATTCGGGGGGATGCCGGCAAAAAGCGGATGCGCCAGGCAAAATGCCAGCCTATGCGCTTTGTGTCCACCGACGGTTACCCCATCTATGTAGGAAGAAACAACCGGCAAAATGACGAGCTGACCTTCAAGCTTGCCCGTAAGGACGATCTCTGGCTCCATGCCCAAAAGGTCCACGGCAGTCATGTGATCATTTCCTGCGGCGGCACCGTACCGCCGGACGATACAGTGACCCAGGCGGCGCAGCTGGCGGCACATTACGCCCAGTCAGCCGGGGGGCAGAACATTCCTGTGGATGTGACCCAGGTCCGGCAGGTGAAAAAGACCCCCGGCAGTAAGCCGGGCATGGTTATTTACCATACCTACCGGACGGTCATCGTGAATCCCTACAAAGACATCGTGGTCGATGCCCTCAACGCAGAAAACAAGCCAAGGAAATAATGGAAAAGTACTTGCAAGGAGAGAACATATGCAAACGCATATTTTATCGGATGAACGCAAGGCAGCCCTGAACGCGGGCTTTGCAGCCGCCTTTGGCACACAGCCGGCGCGGTCCTGGGTGCAGGGGCCTGTCATGTGCTGTCTATCCGTCCCCAGGGCGGTGTAGAAGCCCAATAAGCATTTTGGAGGAAAAATTGTGCGTAAATGGTTAGCGATAGAAGCGATAATATTGGCGCTGCTGCTGGTGGCGGCGGTGGGGGTGTGCATCTGGATCTCCCAAGGTCCGGCTGTGCCCGCTGACGCCCAGCTGAGTCAGACCCAACAGACGACAGAGCAGACGACCGAGCAGACCACCGAGCCAGAGCCTACCTGGATGACTCTTCCGGCAGACCGGCAGCTTTTGGCAAAGCAGTATTTCGTATACGATGTGGCGGCAGACCGGTTTTTGACCATCTCCGGCGGTGAAGCGGACAGGATCTATCCTGCCAGCATTACCAAGCTGTTTACCTGCTATGTGGCGCTGCAATACCTGCAGCCGGAGCAGACGGTCACCGTTGGAGACGAGCTGGACAAGGTAGCGCCCGGCTCCTCTGTGGCACACCTGCGCAGAGGCGATCAGCTGACCGTATCCCAGCTGGTGGCGGCGATGCTGCTGCCCAGCGGAAACGATGCGGCGTATGTTCTGGCGGCAAATGCGGGGAGAGCCATCCTGTCCGATGCGGCTTCGTCTGTCAGCAGAGCCGTGGATGCTTTTATGACGGAAATGAACAAACAGGCAAAGGCTGTGGGCATGACCGGTACCCACTTTGCCAATCCCGACGGCATTCACAGCAGCGACCATTACATGACCTTTGCGGACCTTGCCATATTGGGAAGACTTTGTGCGGCAGACCCCACCATTGTCCGCAATGCCAAAATCAACGAGGAAACCGTGACCTTTTCCCAGCGAGGCACACAGGAAGAAGCGTCTGCATATGACGCGACCACGACCCTTGAGGTATCTGGCGACACGGTGGTATGGAAAAGCACCAACGCCCTTATCGACCCTGCTTCGGAGTATTACTGCCCCTACGCTGTGGGACTGAAGACCGGGCAGACCCCCTCTGCCGGATCGTGCCTTCTGTCTGCCTTTGATGTGGACGGACAGAAGTATATTATCGGTGTGTTCGGCTGTCCCGAGATCGAGGACAGATTTGAAGATACCCTGCAGCTGTTCAACGAAACACTTGGAATAACCCAATAAATAAACGCCCGGACAACCGTCCGGGCGTTATTCATCGTATTGGAAAAGCAAATTGATATCCACATTGCCTTCAATGCCCGCAACTGTGCCAGTGCAGGAATACTGCCACATATCCACCTTGTAGGGATAATTCATTTGGTCTGAATACATAGCAAGCCAGAACCCATAGTCGGTCAGCTCCTCCAAATACAGCAGTGTACGGGATTGCTCCGGGTTGAAATAGACCATCGCCTCCTGCCCGGAATCCTCTACGGCACGGCAGAAGGCAAGCGCCATATCTGTCAGCAGCCGGGCATCTACACCGCTGTTGCGGTAGCGCTCGTCTATCAGCTCCCAGTCATATACCAGGGGCAGGTCCAGTTCCCAGCCTTCGGTGATAGACAGGATATACCGGGCATCCTCCCGGGCTTCCTCTACACTGATCCCCTGGGTGAAGATATACGCACCCACCTTCAGTCCGGCAGCCTTTGCTCCTTCATAATTTGCCTGGGCGTATGGATCCTCGGAAAGAGCACCTTCGATCGACCCCCGGTAGGCGGCGCGGATCATGACAAATTCCACCCCAGCTGCCTTTACCTGTGCCCAGTCGATCTGCTTTTGATGGCTGGAAACATCGATCCCCAGGACGCTTTCCCCGGAAAGGCAGGTCAGGTAATCTCCTTCGTAGGCAAATTCCTCCGGGGAGAAAATGCTTTTTTCCGGCGCCGGCAGGGTCGCCTGGGTCGTCTCAGTGGGCGGCTCCGGGGCGGCGGTGCGATTGCCCAGGAGCAGCAGGACCGAAAGGAATCCCAGTAAAAGCACGCCAATGCCAAGCCCTGCCCAAAGCCATAGCTTTCTGTTTGTCTTTAGCATATTAACCAACCGTTGACAGGGGGCGCAGGACGCTGTAAGCGTCATAGCGGGTGTCGTGGTTTTCCGTCAGGAAGACCAGATAGATCGCCGGGTCTGCAAGCCCGGTTTGGGCAGCGACAGTCGCAGCGTCAGCAGCGGCAGCATTTTCCAGATACAGTCTGCTGCGCCCCTGGGGCAGCGCAAAATCGGGGCTTTGGATAAAGGAAACGGCAAAATTGTTGCTGGTGCAGGTGGATGCCAGAATGCCCGCGGTGTCCGCAAGAGTCTGTGCCCGGTCGCCGCTGAATTTCAGATTGTCCGTGTCCGGGAAACAAAATTCGTCAAAGACCACCTCGTCAAAGCCCAGGTTTTTTAGCTCGGTAACGATCTGCACCAGGTAGGTCACCGTGCCCTGGCTGGCAGGGTTAAGCCAATAGCAGTAGTCATCGTCTGCCCAAAGGTACGCGCCGCTGGCTACGAACAGACCGTCTGCGGTGTTGCTCAGACCGTAATGGTAATCCCGGAAGGCAGGCAGCCGGGCGATCAGATACATACCCTTGTTGTCCAGGTAGGAGATCAGCTCGTCCATGGCGGCTGTATCGATCTTGGAATGGCGGTTGGCGCTGACCGCGGAGGAGTAGAAAAAGTTGCCCTTGGGGCTTTTTACATCCAGCATCACCGGTGTGCCGGAGGACAGGGTCTTCGCCTGTGCCAGAACATCGGAAATACTCTCCTCCAAAGCGGCGGTGTCCGCATAGTAGCCCACCATCTGGGTCAGCTCCCGGCTGGTGTTGATGGCGTTCTCTCCTTCATTATAGTAAACAGAGATCGTCTCACCCTCCGGGGGCGCGGTGGCTTTTTCTCCACCCTGGACCTGGGCAGACAGGGACATATCCAGCACAGCGCCCTGATCCCGGGTGTAGATCACATACCGCTTCAGCCATACGAACCAGCACGCCCAGATCAGCGCCAGAACAAGAAAAACGATCAGTGATATCATGGCGACCCTGCTGAGGGTACGCCGGGTACGGTAGGGAATATTCATCATAGCTTCCTCTTTGCACATACGCAGCGCCAGTCTTCCTTGGCGCGGATCTGAGTAACGGTCATACCGGCTTGCTCTAAGGCTGCGGACACATCGGCAAGGCGGGTGTCCAGAATACCGGAGCAGATAAGTGTGCTACTGCCGTCGAGAAATTGGGGCAGCACCGGTGCCAGAGAGATGATCACATCGGCAACGATGTTCACGAGCACAAGGTCATACCGCTTTTCCAGCAGCTGCTGCATAAGGGCGTTGTCCGACAGCACATTGCCGGTCAGGGCGGTAAATTCCGGAGCGCCGAAGCCGTTATAGGCGGCATTTTCCCGGGCGATGTTTTCTGCCTTGGGGTCGATATCTACGCCAACGGCGGTCTTTGCGCCCAGACGCAGGGCGGCAATGGACAAGATTCCGCTGCCGCTGCCCAGGTCCACACAGCTGCTGCCGGGGACAAGCAGCGTCTCCATCGCCTCTATGACCATCTGGGTGGAGGGGTGCGCGCCTGTTCCGAAGGTCAGACCGGGGTCCAGGATGACCGGCGCTCTGCCTTGGGTGTCCGCATCGCTGAGCCAATAGGGCAGCACCACCAGGCGGCTGCCGATCTGCTGGGGCGGATAGTTTTCCTTCCAGCTTTCTTCCCAGTCGGCCTCCGGCAGGGGTTCGGAAGAAAGGGTCAGCGCGCCCAGAGCACCGTCCGGATGGGCGCTCCTGAGCCGGTCAAGCAGCTGGCGCAGCCGGGAAAGACCGGCAGCGTCGGAGTCCTCTAAGTACAGCTTGATCTGGGACAGCCCCTGGAGTTTTTCCTGCAGCTGCTCGTCGATATAATCCCAGTAAGCCCGGTTCTGCTCCAAAAAATCTTCAAATTCTGCCTGGTCCTCCAGCAACAGCTCGGAAAAGCCCTCTGCTGTCAGGGCGGCAGCCACAGTCTCGATGCCGGCAGAGGCGGTGGTAACGGTGATCTCAAGCCAAGCCATAGTGTTCTCCTCAGTTTTTTCTCCATTTTACCGCAAAAAAGTGAAAATGACAACCGTTCAGGCAAATTATTTACAAATGAGAAACCGTTGCGGCTTTTGGGGCGTTGGTACGATAAGAATTGACAATGGACAATGGTCAATGGACAATTAAGGTATTTTTCTTCGAAAAATGATTGAAATAGTCGCCAAAGGCGACACAATAATTGTCAATTGTCCATTCGTTATTGATCGACAGATCGATAAATTGGGATTTGTTATTTTGCGGCGGGTGTGGTAGAATAGGGGAAAGGATGTGATGAAATGATCGATTTCAAGCCCCTGCGCTTGGAGGACAAGCCGCTTTATGAGCCTTATTTACAGAC
>JAZSHB010000108.1:0-5924 GCA_045533015.1 Faecousia sp. | reverse complement strand
AGGAATACACAAACTTAGCAATAGACACAGCGCCAATATCGCGCTGATTACTTTTTTCATAATATCGTCCTCCGAATGGGTTTTTGCTTGCTTCCATTATAGCATTGATCGAATGTATGCGCAAGGGCAAAACATAAATCGGTCATCTTTTGCAAAGAGATACCGGCTGAGCATTCTCAGCCGGTATCCATTACTTTTCAAATTCCTCAGCAACAGCCTTCAACAGCTGTTGGATGGGCAGATTTTGGGGGCAGACATCCTCACACTGCCCGCAGCCAATGCAGTCGCTGGCTCTGGTACCTTCCTGGGTATGAATATCTTCATAATAGTAGACGCTGTTCCAGTCGTTCCACAGCTTGCGGGAGTTGGCGCAGGCAAACAGATCGGGGATCGCAATCTGCTGCGGACAGCCATCTACACAGTAACGGCAAGCGGTGCAGGCGATCAGATCCAGATCTTTGAGGATGGCACGGACCTTACCGATGGCTTCAATCTCAGCAGAATTCAGGGGCACAAAGTTCTGCATATAGCTGCAGTTGTCCATAACCATTTCCATGCTGCCCATACCGGATAAGACCATTACGATGCCCTCAAAACCGGCAGCAAAGCGAATCGCATAGCTGGCGTTGGAGCCGCCGTGGAGATCATCCAGGACCTTTTGAGCCTCCTCAGGCAGCTGCACAAGCTTGCCGCCCTTCACAGGCTCCATAACGATGACGGGCTTGCCGTGCTTACGACAGACCTCATAACACTTACGGGACTCTACAGAAGCATCGTCATAATCAGCATAGTTGAACTGTAACTGGACGACCTCAATCTGAGGATATTCGGTTAAAATGCTGTCGAGCACCACGGCCTTATCATGGAAAGAGATGCCTAAATGGCGGATCAGCCCCTGATTCTTCAGCTCCAGTGCTGTTTCATAGGCGCGGCATTCCTTGAACTTTCCAAAGTTCTTGCTGCTTTGGGAATGCATCAGGTAAAAGTCGAAATAATCCACACCGCAGCATTTCAGCTGTTCTTGGAACAGGGGAAGGATATCGGTTTCATTGTTGAAGAAACCGCCGGACAATTTATTGGTCAGTACATAGCTTTCTCTGGGGTGACGCTTTACCAGACATTCCCGCAAAGCTGTTTCACTTTTGCCACTCAGATAACCGTGGGCGGTATCAAAATAGTTAAAGCCATGCTCCATGAACGCATCAACCATTCTGGAGAATTCCTCATGATTGACTTCTTCACCGATCATGGGCAGCCGCATACAACCGAAACCAAAATTCTTTTTGACCTTTTCGAACATAATGATTGTCCTTTCCCGTTGGAAGATACGCGTATTTTACCATAAACTGTGGTTAATTGCAAATAGAAGATACAGAAACAGCGTTTTTGTAATTACAGACACTTATTTACCCATCATGTGTGGGCCGACCTTTCGAGTCCCACCCATACCAAAAGAAAATGGGAGGCATAAGCCTCCCATTTTTGGTGCGAGAGATGGGACTCGAACCCACACGGCGAAACCACACGCACCTCAAACGTGCTTGTCTACCATTCCAACACTCTCGCAAGTCGCCCCCGTATTATAACCTTAAGGGGAATATTTGTCAACATCTTTTTGTTTCGCTATGCGCAGCAGAAACAGTTGTTTTGGTGATTTATTTATGTTATAATTACCTTATTGAAAGCAAGGAGATTTGCTGTATGCCGAGATTTTTTGTAAAACCTGAAGAAATGCAGCCGGGCTTTATTGTACTGACTGGTGAGAACGCTGCCCATGCCAAGGTCCTGCGCCTGAAGGCGGGCGAAGAGGTGCTGGTTTGTGATGGTGAGGGCAATGAATGCAGCTGTACTGTCAGTGATGTGAGCAACGGCCAGATCAGCCTGGTGGTCAACAGTAGACAGGCCGCTTCCTCCGAAGCAAAAGTCGATGTCAGCGTCTATATGGCTTTTCCCAAGGCGGACAAGCTGGAACATGTGATCCAGAAGGCTACAGAGCTTGGTGCCTATGAGATCGTAGCCTTTCCCTCAGCAAGATGTATCTCCAAGCCGGATGAGAAGAGCCTGCAGAAGAAAATTGACCGCTGGCAGAAGATCGCTGCATCTGCATCTGAGCAGTCTGGCCGCGGCAGAATTCCTCGGGTGATTGTACTGAACAGCTATCATGAGGCCTTGAAGCGTGCCGCCCTAGCCGATAAGGCGATCCTTTTCTATGAAAATGAGCGTGCGACCACTCTGCGAATGGCCCTGGCGGAAAGTCCTTACCAGACGGTTAGCCTTTTGACAGGCCCTGAAGGCGGTCTGGAGACGAAGGAAGTGGAAATGGCGAAAGACGCAGGCCTGCAAATTTGTACGCTTGGCAGCCGCATCCTGCGCTGTGAGACGGCGCCTTTATGTGCTCTGTCTGCTGTCATGTATGATAGTGGTGAATTTTAAGAAAAGCCGTGCATTTGCACGGCTTTTTATTTATGGTATTTGCTGCCGGCCTGAATTGCCTCAGCCCGGTAGATTTGCTCCAGTACCATCACTCTTGCAAGGTGGTGAGGGAAAGTCATAGGACTCATAGATAATTTAAAGTCGGCTTTTTCCTTGACACGCGGCGACATTCCGAACGAGGAACCGATCAGGAAGCACAAACTGCTCTTGCCGGCATTCTTGACAGCCTGCATTTTATCAGCCAGGGCTTCGGAGGACAGAAGTTTTCCCTCAGGTGTCAGGACACACAGCCAGCTACCCTTGGGAATCTTGGAAAAAATGATTTCTGCTTCCTTCTCAAGTCCGGCTGCGATCTCGGCAGGGGAGGGATTCTCCGGAAGCCGAACTTCCGGCAACTCCAGCAGAGAGAAGCGGCAATAGCCCTTCAGCCTTTTTTCGTATTCAGCTGCAGCATCCAAATAAAACTTTTCTTTCAGCTTACCCATAGCGATCAATGTGATATCCAGCATTTTATCACCTCGTCACTACTATACCATAAAATCCTATAAAACGCAAACAGGATAAAGAAATCTCTGTGATACATACTATGTAGTGAGGTGGTACTTTTGAAAGATAGTAAACGAAATTATCAGGATCCCCAAATTATCACAGATCCCAATGGAAGTTATACAGGCCGTCCTGCAAATAAAGACGAAAAACCCGTTCAGGACGCTGATGATCTGTAAGTAGCTTAAGTGCCCAACCACCGGTTGGGCACCCTTACTAATGTTCCTTTTTGTCCTGTAAATACTTCAGTCGCGTAGCCATCCCGCCCCGGATATGCCGTTGGGCCTTATTTTCATCCAGTACACGGCGTACTTGATTGTAGAGTGTTTTGTTGTACTGGGGTAATCGCTGGGAAATATCTTTATGTACGGTAGACTTGGATATGCCAAAATGTTTGGCAGCTGTCCGGACGGTTGCGCCGGATTCTATGATGTACACAGCCAGATCGCAGGCTCTTTGCTCGATGGTGTCTGCCATATATTTCCCTCCCTGCTGTGTGCTACCATGAAAAAGTTATGTTTTTGTGAACACGAATATGCATCCTTGACAGGGGAGATGTTAGACAGTAAAATATATTTAGTGTAATCGTGTCAGGAGGTAAGCCTGTGTATTTATTTCATAATGACTATAATGAAGCTGGCCATCCTGCGGTTTTGGCCAAACTGACGCAAAAAAGCGTCCCCATGCCTGGATATGGCATGGATGCATGCTGTGCCAATGCGGCCCGAATGATTCGGGAAAAGTGCGAAAATGAGGACCTGTCTGTTCATTTTCTTGTGGGCGGTACTCAGACGAATATGACGGTGATTGCTGCATCTCTGCGTCCCTATCAGGCTGTGATCGCAGCCGATTCCGGTCATATCCATGTACACGAGACCGGCGCAATCGAGGCCAGCGGCCATAAGATCATAGCCTTGCCCCATGTTGATGGTAAGATCACGCCGGAGCAGGTGGAAGAGGCCTACTTAAGTCAGCGCCTGTCTGCTGATGCGGAGCATATTGCGCAGCCCAAAATGGTTTATATCTCCAACCCAACGGAGTTTGGCACTACATATACCCTTGATGAGCTGACCGCTCTTTCTGATATGTGCAGAAAGTACAGACTATATCTCTTCGTTGACGGAGCCCGCCTTGGCTATGCATTGACATCGGATAACTATGATGTGACACTTGCCCATATGGCAAGGCTCACAGATGTATTTTATATCGGCGGCACGAAGTGCGGTGCGCTCTTTGGCGAGGCTGTTGTGATCAGCAATCCTGCTATTGCCGAGGATTTTCGTTATATGATCAAGCAGCGCGGCGGTATGCTGGCGAAGGGCTGGCTCTTGGGTCAGCAATTTGAAGCACTGCTGGAAAGTGACCTTTACTTCGAGATTTGCCGTCAGGCGGATGTTCTGGCTGATAAATTACGCCGGACACTTACGGACCTGGGCTGTAAGATCGTATGTCCCAACAAGACCAACCAGGTGTTTGTCACTTTGCCGAATGCTGTATTGCAGGAGCTTGGTAAAGACTTTACATTTGCTGTCTGGTCTTATGAACCTGAGGAACATACGACCGTCCGCTTCTGCACCAGTTGGGCGACCCAGCCGGAAAGTGTGGATGCGCTGTGCGATGCCCTGCGCAGGCTGATTCAATTACAAGAAAGGGGAGAGCGCTTTGCCTAAGTTGAATAAGAAAAATATGTTAAAGCTTTTCTTGCTCATTGCAGCAGGTATTGTCCTGTACTGGCTGCTGCATGAGGCCGAGCGGGTAAAGGTCGCTATTAATACGATCAGCGGCATTTTTAGTCCTTTCATCATGGGTGCTGCCGTTGCCTTTGTGCTGAATGTTCCCATGCGGGCATTTGAAAAGTGGTTTAAGAAGATCAAGCACGATAAGCTTCGCAGAATTGTTGCCATTGTGCTGACGATTATTGCCTTCCTGATCGTTCTGGGTGCTGTGGGCGTATTGCTGATCTTCTCTGTGATCGATGCCTATCATGCCCTGGAAACGAAGCTCAATGACTACGAATTCCTGGCGCAGTTCTTTACGCGGATGCAGCCTATTTTGTCGCTGGATTTGGGCGATATCAATTTGCGCAATATGGGATTGCGTGAAGTATTCTCGATCCTGAACCAGACGCTGGATAAGCTCGGCAGCAGCATCTCTGTAATCCTGAGCGGAGCAGTTACCACCGTTGGTAAGATCGGTACGGGCATTGTCAATTTGATTATTGCGGTAGTCTTTGGCATCTACTGCCTGTTTGATAAGGAAAAACTGGCTCGTCAGGGCAGAAAGCTTCTGTATGCTTTTGCGCCGGAGAAATTTGCCGACGAGACGGTGCGTATCCTGCGCCTGTCCAACGCCACCTTCTCTAACTTCCTGTCCGGACAGTGCATTGAGGTATGTATCCTGGGCGCTATGTTCGCCGTGACTATGGCAATCTTCAAGATGCCATTCGTTGCTTTGATTAGTATCCTGATCGCAATTACGGCATTCATTCCCATTGTGGGTGCCTTTGCCGGTTGTATTGTGGGTGCTGTGCTGATCCTAATGAAGAATCCGGAAAATCCCATGCAGGCAGTTCTGTTTGTGATTATTTTCCTGGTGATTCAGCAGATCGAAGGCAACCTCATTTATCCTCATGTGGTAGGAAATTCTGTTGGCCTGTCCGGCATGTGGGTGCTTATGGCCATTACCATCGGTGGCAAGCTCTTCGGTATTGTGGGTATGTTCCTGATGATCCCGGTTGTGTCTGTGTTCTACACGGTTGTGCAGGAAAAGACCCATAAGAAGCTGGCCGATAAGGATCTGGATCCGGAGAAACTGAAGGCCCAGCCGCCGGAACTGCAATCACGGCGGAAAGAAAACCGGCAAGCACGCAAAGCTAAGCGTGCCGAAAAAAATCAGGAGAATGCTTCTGATACAAGCGCCAAGTAAATGAAAAATAAAATGCAAAC
>JAZSHB010000069.1:0-6477 GCA_045533015.1 Faecousia sp. | reverse complement strand
TGTCTAGAAAAATACCCCAAACCGCCAAATATCCATTTTGACGGTTTGGGGCTTTTCTTATTGCAGCTGGTCCAAATTCAGGGCAAAGGCTGGCAGGCACTCCGTTATGAACCAATCCAGCTCCGGCATCTGCATGCCCTTCAGCGCCTGCAGCGTCAGCTGGGCAGCAGAGTCGAACTCTGTGTTGCCCGCCTTCTGCTCCTCAATACATTTAATATATGCTGACAGCTTATCTGCCGCCTTGACGATGGGCAGAACCGCTTCATCGTCCTCCAGCACCAACGGCGCGTAGCTTCGACGCAGCTGCTCCGGCAGCATATCCAGCAGCCGTTCCCCGGCAATGCGTTCCACCTGCTTGTAGGCAGTCTTGATATCCGGGTTGTAGTACTTGATAGGTGTGGGCAGATCGCCGGTGAGAATTTCTGAAGCGTCGTGGTACAGCGCCGCTACCGCGCACCTATCCGGGTCCGGTCCTTCCAGGTGCAGGATATCCCGGCGGATCAACGCCAGGGCGTGGGCAAGCACCGCCACCTGGTGACTGTGCTCCTGGATGTTTTCGGAGAAGGTGTTGCGCATCAGTCCCCAGCGGGTGATGTAGCGCATCCTTCCCAGCAATGCGTAAAACTCATTTGCCATAACTTTCCTCTATGATCTTATGGATAATTTGGGGCATTTGGGCGGGGTCGTCGCAGAAGTAGCGGCTGCCCTCTGCCTCCATACAGGCTCTGTCCCGGAATCCCCACAGGACGCTCAGGCAGGGTACGCCCGCATTCTTTGCGGTCTGCACATCCACCTCGCTGTCCCCTACATAAACGCAGCCGTCCACACCGATATCCGCCATTGCCTTATACACCATATCCGGTGCAGGCTTACGGGGACAGTCTGTGCTTTCCCCACGGGCGTAGATGCTGCCGAAGTAGTCCCGGCACAGAGGCTTCACGGCTATATCCGGCTTATTGGACACCACCGCAACGGGATATTCTTCCCGGATCTTTTCCAGTGCTTCCAGGATTCCCGGGTACGGACGGGTCTTTACCTGGGAATGGTCAGCATAGTAGCGCTGATAGGCGGCGAGGACATCATCCACCGCCGGGTCATCCGCCTTTCCCGGCAGGGCAAGCTGGATCAGTCTGCGGGCGCCGGTACCAACAAAGGTACGGACCTCCTCTAAGCTCCGTTCCGGACAGTCGTACTGCCGCAGGGTGTGGTTCACAGAATCACGCAGGTCCTCCAGTGTGTCCAGCAGCGTGCCGTCCAGATCAAATATAACACCGATCTTCAAAATCAAACACCTCTGTTCTTCAGCACCCGGATATCCTCACCCACAAAGGTCAGCCCCTTGAAGCTTCCCTGAAGCCGGGAGGCGATCTGGGGCGAGTAGCGCCGGGCGATCTCGTCTACATTCAAGTTGGTGGATACGATCATGCTCTTATCTGCCAGCAAACGGTCATTGACCAGACTGTACAGTGCCGCGGTGACAAAATTGCCGGGCATCTCCGTACCCAGATCATCTATGATGAGAAGATCGCAGGTGTTGAATTTCTCCGCCTCCGTCCGGCTTTGCTCGTCGGGGCTGAAGCGGTTCTTCTCCAGCTTTGCAAACAGGCTTGGGGCGCTTTCATAGGCAACACTGTAGCCCTTGTCCGCCACGGCATTTGCAATACAGGCAGACAGGAAGGTCTTTCCCAGCCCTGTGCCGCCTACAAACAGCAGGTTCCCCACGCCCTCTGTAAAAGCATCCGCGTACCGCTGGCAGATCTGCAGATTGCGCTGCATGATCGTCCGGGGGCTGGCACCGAAGGCAGGATCTATCCGGTCTGGATAGTAGTCCAGCCGGAAGGTGTCGAAGCGCTCCTGTCCGCTGGTAAGCCGGGACAGCTGCTGCAGCTGCTCCCGGCGGCAAAGGTCTCTCAAGCAATCGCACATCGTGCTGCCTACATAGCCACTGCCGCCGCAACGGTCACATATGGGGCTTTCATCCAAAAAGCCGGGGGCAAAGCATTCGGCTACCAGCGCCGCGCGCTCCTGCTGCAGTGCCAGATTTTCCTGCCGCGCCTGTGCCATCGTCTCCTGAATATCACCGCCCTGGGCAAATACTGCCTGGGCAGCCATGGTCATGGTACGGCGCAAAAGTCGGTCGATCTGCTGCAGTCGGGGGGCAGTTCTGTACGCTTCCTGCAAATGCTGCTGATATTTCGATTCTTTATCTGCTTTGCGCTGGGCAAGCTGCTGCCGCGCAAGACGCACGATCTCGGCACTGTATGACATAGGTCAATCCTCCCGGAGTACTTTTTGTATCGCTTCCAGCTCTGCCGCGCCCAGCTGTCCGGACGCGCCCTTGGGAACTGCCGGTTTGCGGTCGCCCTTTTCCACCTGCTCGGCTGTCAGCAGTCCTGCCTCATGCCAACGGGTAAGTATCCTGTTCATATACGCCCAGTTCAGACCGCCGGTATTGACACAGGTGCGGTCATAGGCAAGGGCGATGGCATCCATGGAAAAGCCCATTTCCAGCCATTGCCGGGCGTATTTTTCCTCGCTGGCTGTGAGATTTCTGCCCCGGATCTGAAGAATGCGCATCAGCTCTCCCAGCTGTGAGGCACGCATATTCTGGGTCTGGATAAAGGCAGCCGCCTCCTCCATGGTGTCGATGCCCTGCTCTGCCCAGGCGTAGGCTTCCTTTTCGATGGTCCGCAGGGAGGGGTTTCGCAGGCTGCCCCGCTGCCGCGCCCGGTCTTTGCAATAGCATACCAGTACGGACACCACATCCGGCGCAAGTCCCAGATAACGGACAAAGCCCAGGATGATCTTCAGCTCCTCGGTGTTCAGATTTCTACCCAAAAGCCGCTGAATCTCACCGTACAGGCTTCGGAAATCCCGGTCCGTGTCCATAGCGGACAGTACATCCTTTTCCGTATAGCAGGGGCGCTCCCCCACAGGCAGCGTCTTGCGCTGCTCCTGCCACAGACCCAGCTGCCGCAGGGTGGCAGCCGCACAGGAGAGGCGGCTCTGATTCAAATGCAGGACCTCCTCCGCTGTGGCAGGGTCATTGCCGCTGCGCAGGTACAGATACAGCAACGCTGCATCGCCGCTGGCAGCCCCCAGCAGCTTTCGCATATCCGATTGTTCGATATTGAGTTCCACCGCGTTCATGTATGTATCCTCTTAAAAATCGTCATTTACAGACATTATAACACAGGATTTTTCCGCTTACAACGAGAAAAAATTGAATTTTTAGCAGAAAAACCGGGGCGTTTTTTGTCACGCCACAATATGCTGTGGCGTGACATCCCTCCGACCACTAGTCATATAAATTTCAGCCCAACACATAAAAGAAAAGGCTGCCTCAAGCGAGACAGCCTTGGAAGTTTTAGCCTGCGGTGCGTCCTGTGATGCCGGTGGCAGTCAGCACACCGTCGGTGCTGCTTTCCAGCTGCACGGCACCGGTGTTGACGATTCGCCGGGCACACAAATAATACTTATCGAAATATTCAAAGTCCAAATCTGCATATTCCACACCCTTGCTGCCGGAGTGGATGATCCGGTTTTCTCCCACATAGATACCCACATGGGTAGCGATCGTGGAATATCCCGGCTCCTTAAAAAACACAAGGTCGCCTACCTGCAGGGCTTCCCGGGGGACGATAATGCCGTCCTGGAGCTGGGTGCTGGCTGTGCGGTGGATCGCGGTGCTGTGCTGACCGTAGAGATAATAAGTCAGTCCGGAGCAGTCAAAAGCGCCGGGGCGGCTTGCGCCGTAAACATACCGGGAGCCCAACTGCTTTTTGGCAAGCGCCAGCAGGGAATGCTGCAGCGCCAGCGCATCGGTATAGTCCGTGTAAGTCAGTACCGTCGTTTCCGTAGAGCCTTCTTTGCAGTTTACATAATATTCGTCGTTCTCTGTATGTACGATCTGCGATCTGGCAACATAGCCTGTCATATCGTAGCAATCGATCTTGTAGAAATCCTTGCGCTCGCCCAGAACTGTGACCTTGGTCCCATCCGCAAGCTGACCGATGACCGACGCGCTGTAGTAAGCACTGTAGCGGACAAGGGTAGTCATGGTCTGCTGTACCTCGCTCTCCTGAGCACAAACCGCTGTGGGCTGCGCCAGCACCAGAAGACACGCCAGGCAAAGCAAAACGCTGACGATCCGGATCCCCAGATTTTGAAGTCTGGTCATAAACACCTTTCCTTTCACAGTTGTTCTCCAAATTGATTACAACCGGTTACAAACTATATCACATCCGTTACCTATTGTCAACCCCTTTATTTTGTTAAAAATAAACATATTCCCTGTTTTTGTAAAAATTTACCCCGGTTTTATCGGTTTTGGTGGAGCAGATTTTTGATTTTTATTCAAAATTTTGCCGTCACAAAGTGTAACAACCTTGTGACGGCATCCATAAAACCCGTTAGCTTTCCATTTGTTTTCCTAAAAACCCCGCTACAGTTTGTGCAAGACGCTGATCCGCTTCTGCCAGGGGCGCGCTGTTTTCGTCCAGCAAAAGCATGACGCAACCCATCAGATCCCCTTGACTTAAAATCGGAGCTGCCACACCCAGATGGTATTTGTCTGACCCCTCCGTAGCACGCAGCAGCGCGTCGCCCTCGGTGTAGCGGTAGTTTCGCCGCTGCTCCATCAGCCGGTCCAGCTCCTGGGAGTTGGGCTTGTCCATCAGCTCCCGCTTCGGTGCGCCCGCCAGGGCAATGATGGAATCCCGGTCAGATACTGCCGCCACATGCCCGGTGTTTGCTCCGATGGATTCACAGATCTGTGCCGCAAAATCCTGCAGATCGCCCATGGGAGAATACTTCCGGAAGGTCACACCGCCATCCTTTTCGGTATAAATTTCCAATGGATCACCCTCACGGATTTTTAAGGTTCTTCTAATCTCTTTGGGAATAACAATACGCCCGAGGTCATCCACCCGTCTGACAATGCCAGTTGCTTTCATATATCTTTCTCCTTTTCTCGTAGGGCCACCGCTCCTGCGGTGGCCACGGACACCCGAGGACGGGTGTCCCTACAATAATTTTACAAATTACGCTGTTAGTATCTGTAAACAGGCGGAGATTATACCGCAGGATATATATTTTGAATTCATAATTTACCCAAAGAAGAATTGATTGAATATGCAAAGGGCGCTGCCAAAGGCAGCGCCCTTCATGTTATAAAACTCAAGAATTCAGATCTTGCACAGCTTGGTGTGCAGCCTGCTGCAAAACAGCGATCTTTTCCTCGGACAGTTCATAGTCCGGCCGCCAGGTGTTGCCGATACAGCTCTGACCGGTAAGGGTCTCGAACCAGACGCAGGCGTTTAAGTACTGACCGCCGCCGATGTCGCCGTCATGGTAATGGTCCCCCAATCCGTTGTTGTTACTCAGGCGGTAGCATAGGGTGTCGTTGATCAATGGATCGTGCCGTACCAGATGCCATGCCTCGCCGGAGGGGATTCTCTTAAGGTTCTGCTCCTGGCAGACCCGCAGAGAAAACTCCTTAATAAAATTGTGGGAGCTTTCCTGCTGCTCTTTGGAGTCCAGCTTGCCGTAACCGCCCTCATAACCGGTTTCGTAAGCCCAAGTCTGATGCCAATAGACTTCTGCCTTGGGGAAAAGCTCCCGGGCGCGGCCAATAAGTGCATCCAAGTAGGTATTGCTCGTCGTAAGGAAAGCTTCTATGTTCTTCAGATCGGCGGCAGATTTAATACCGTAGCCTTCCTGGAAGGAGATCACATCCCAGTTGCCCTGCTGGAAACAGTATTCCAGGTTGCATCCTGCGGTTTCATTCCGACCGTTTTCATCGGTCACAAAAAAATCGTAGTTGGATTCTCCATTCTTCCACCAGTTATAGTGCATTTCCAGTTTGCAGCCGGAATAATACACATTGCAGACCCGCATATCGATGCCGGCAGCTTTGGCGATGCCGTACAGCTCCTCAACATAATAATAGCAAAAGCTGTTTCCGATCATTAGAATATTCATAACATTATCCGCTTTGGGGTCTGGGCCTGGGTTGTCCGTTTCAGTGGGAACAGTGGTTCCCTGGGGAGCAGCGTTGCAGCCACACAGTCCCAGCAGCATCACTGCCAAAAGAAAACAAAATATTCTGTTCATAATTAACACCTCCCGCACTCATTATAACACATTAAATATGAATTTAAATTATTACTTTACTTTTCGTTCGTTAATGTTTATATTAACAATAAACTTAATTTTAACATAATCGGGGGATGGTCAAATGAATGAGCAACAGCTTCACTACTTTATAAAAATTGCGGAAAAACAGAATCTTACCCTTGCCGCACAGGAACTGATCATCTCTCCCCCGGCACTTACGGCTACCCTACGCCGTTTGGAGAAGGAACTGAAATGCCAACTGTTTGACCGTAGCGGACGAAACATCATTTTGAATACTCGTGGGCGGATTCTGTTTGAATACGCAAAGGCAGCTTTGAAGGCACTGGATACCGCCAGAGA
>JAZSHB010000104.1:0-9377 GCA_045533015.1 Faecousia sp. | reverse complement strand
GAAATTTACCACGAATAAAGGGGGTGTAACGCTTGCAGAAACTGAACGACGAGAAAATTCTGGGTGCATTGCTTGCAGCAGGAAGTGTGCGAAAAGCTGCCAAAATTGCGGATGTGTCGGAAGCAACGATCAGAAATCGGCTGAATGATGAAGCCTTCCGGACACAGTACGAAAAGGCAAAAGCCGCCGTTCTGTCGGAGGCGTGCGATGCCATATCAGCCCGGCTAACGCTGGCGGTTGATACCCTGTGTGAGGTGCTGGACAGCACGGAAACAGCCGCCACGGTGAGAGTATCAGCCGCTGACAGCCTCTTGCGGCACGGCTTGCGGTACATCGAAGCCGCCAACATTTTAACCCGTCTGGATGCTTTGGAAGCAGCCCAGGAAGCTAACAAATTTTGATTTACGAAAGGATAATTGACTATGGAAAAGAAAGAATTTTTTACAAATGTAAATGACATTGTGCGGAAATCTATTGCCGCACGCAGTGAAGCCCAGATCGCACTTGATAGTGTGGAAAAAAAGCTCAGCAACCGCCGCAAATATTCTGCGGATCACATCAATCAAGTTTTAGCCCCCCAGCGTAGGGAATTGCAGCGGAAACTTAGAGATGAAGCAGACCTTGCAAAGATCAATGTTGAAAAGTTGGTATCTTCCTACATTGCCGAATTGGAAGCAGAAAACCATCTTAACGGTGGAGCATTGACGGACGATGCTCAGTTGCTGTCTGTTGGCGTGAAGCTGCGAGATATTGACCTTGAAAGGCTTTTTGATAAGCACGCTGGAAATTACACAATGCAGCGACTAATCTCTGATTATGCAGACCAGAACGGTATCAGAATTCGGCGTACTGTCGAACACCCTAACGCCGCCTTAATCCAGACCGTTAAAAGCGTTCCCTTCATCGCAGAAAAGTGTGTAAGCTGGCATACCAGACCGGAGTTTTACGAGCAGTTTATGGGCGAAAATTCCGAGCTTGCCCAGTATATGAATGGCTGATATGAGGAGCTTTATAAACCGCCTCCGGGCTTTGGAAGAATTGCATCGGACACAGCAGCCGCCTTCCTTTGATGCCTTCTGCCAAAAGTGGGAAGCTCTAACACCTATGGACAGGGCTTGCTATGAAGCTATGGCTCTGGGTGGCAACCGTGTCATTCGTGAATATCTGGAAAGGCTGGGCGTTATTGACCCAGCCGAACCCAGCCTACAAGAGATCGCCCGGCAGATGGAGGAAAACTATGGACTATAAGAAACGGCTTGCAGAATTGGAGCGTAACAGCCCTTCTGTGGTAAAGGTGCAATATCCGGATGGTAGCACAAAGACAGTTAATGCTCTGGCAGCGTTTGGCATTGCCGCACAGGATGCCTCTGTGTCCTTTTCCGTGAAGGATAACCCGGCAATGGAAACATTACTGCACGCTGTCCAGACGGCAACCGCTGACGAAAGGGGCTGAAGCTATGGCAGGAATATCCAAAAGGAAGCTGGCACAGCTTGAAAAGGTCGCACAGGAAACCCAGGCATTCGCTCCGGTGGCGGCTGCTATGCGGTATGGTAAGCGGTATTCCGATTTGACGGAAGATCAGCAGGATATGTATGCAAAGTTTATGGGCTATGGTAGCGGCAAGATATTTGCTGCCCTGCTGATGCAGTTAGCGGAAATCGGTGTGGGTGAAGGTCTGGACGAACCTTTGCGGAAGCCTTCACAATTTAGGACAGAAGCAGAACGAGCTGAACATATCCAAAAGGTAGCAACCGAAATCCAGCATATTCTGGACGGTGATGCTGATGGCTGATAAGTTGACAGAGGAAGAAGCCAGCCGCAGGGATGCCGCTGTTTGTTTGATGTGTACGAAACCGGAATGCACCGGAGCTGCTGCCTGTTACCAGCAACGCAAAAAGAACCAGCAGCGAATATATCAAGCTGACCGGAGATCGGCAGAGCGTGCCTTGAATGCGTTTTATAATGCAATGTGGGAACAGGAACGGCGTGAACAGCTGAACGCAGCACACAAGGCTTTCCACGAACAGAGAGCCAAAAAAGAATAATCCTTCCTTTGCACATTCGGTGCAGAGTTTCTCCTTTCGGGAAGCCGTCTGGCGTTTGCTGGGCGGCTTTTCCCATACCCTTGAAAAACCACCACAAAACCACTACCTACAACAGAAACCACTACACAACAAGCTACAACAGGCAATAGCAATTTACTGCAAAAAGTTTTGAAAACAAATATAAAACCTTTTATAATACAGGATTATACAACAAGAAAAGTTAGAACACAACAGGCTATATTGTTTTGGTAAGGATGAGGTCGCCAGTTCAAATCTGGCTAGCAGCTCCAAAAAATCAGTCATCCCAACCGGGATGGCTGATTTTTTGTTGCTGATACCTATTTGAACTGGCGAAATATTAACAATTAGACCGCATCCTTTTTCGCACGATTTACTGAAAGGCTGCGGTCTGTTGTTTTGTTCAATATATGATTTCCCTGGTCAGTCGAGACGGGAGACCCATCCCATGCTTTTATTGTAACATGCCAAAAGGAAAGAAAAAAGGCAGAAGTTTCTAAATGAAATTGATTTTTACGGATGGGTGTGGTATCATTGACCTCAACAATAGGGCTATGCATTTTTCGGTACGTACCTGAAGCTACGCACTTTTTATTTTACAGAAGGAAGGAACACATTGTGAAAAAAACAATATCCCTGATCTTAGCACTTATTCTGTGCCTGTCCCTGTGTGCTTGTGGAGAAACCAAAGTATCTCCAAAAGAAAGACTAAACGACGAAGTCAAAGAGTACATCAGTGAAAACTTCCATTTCACAATCGGCGGTTCTACAAGCAAAACCGTCAATGTAGAAATTGATTCCGTTGTTGATATGGAAGAAAACAAGTGGGCTGTCATAGGTATTTATACAGTCAAAATTGAAAATAAGGTTATGTCTGCTGAGTTCAGACTGGAAGCAACTTATGATGAAACCAGCGATAAGTTCATCTACTCTCAGGAAGAATTTGATGACTTTAAGTAAGGTAGTCATATTACGAGAAAGAAGCTGTCAATTACACAAATTTCAGAAAGCCGGTTTGGTTTTCTTTGCGGTAATTCCATATACACCCTCCCGCTTTTTATAGGGGACGGGTTTCCCGTCCCGTGCATTTATTATAACATGCCAAAAGGAAAGAGAAAAGGCAGAGATGGCTAAAATTAATTGATTTTTCCCGTTTGAACGGTTTGAAGCATCATTTTTGCCGATTTCTGCTTGACATATAAAATATCTTTTCTATAATTATTTTGTAACAATAAATTCAGAGAAGGTGCAAACATGTTAACAGGAAAATTTGCAGTTATTACCGGCTCCGGCAGCGGCATCGGCGCTGCTACCGCAGAACTCTTCGTTCGTGAGCACATTCAGGGTATTGCCATCGTGGACTACAACTACGATGCAGCCTGCGCCACCGCCGAAAAGCTCGGCAGTGCAGCGTTCCCCGTAAAGTGCGATGTTTCCGACCCTGACCAGGTGGATGCCGCGATCGCCCAGATTCTCGAGCGCTTTGGCAGAGTTGACATCCTGGTCAACAACGCCGCCATCACCCGGGATGCGATCTTCCATAAGATGACCCGTGAGCAGTGGCTGCAGGTCATCAACACCAACCTCAACAGCGTGTTCTACTGGACCCACGGTCTGTATCCCCAGATGCGTGAGAATGGCTACGGTCGTATCATCAACATGAGCTCCAACGCTGCCCGGGGCAACCCCGGTCAGTGTAACTACACCGCCACCAAGGCCGCCGTTGTGGGGTTTGCCAATACCCTGGCAAAGGAAGCTGGTCGCAAGGGAATCACCGTTAACTGCGTCGCCCCGGCTGCCACAGAGACGGAGATGTTCAATGCCGTTCCCGACCATGTGAAGGAGGCAATGTGCAAGGCAAGCCCCATGAACCGCCTGGCAAAGCCCAACGAGATCGGTGAGGTCATCACCTTCCTGGCAAGTGAGCGCGCCTCCTACATCAACGGTCAGTGCATTCTGGTCAACGGCGGTAAATGATCTGATCCACAAAAAATACATCCATCTGAAAGGATGGATGTATTTTTTATTTTGTCTGGGCTTTGAACTGCTCCGCTTCCTCCGGGCTTATGGGGTGGCTGCTGTAGCGGGCGCGCTCGTATACCTCTGCCGCATTGGGCGACAGGTTTTCCCTCGCTGTGCTGCCGGCACGCTTTTCCGGGTGATGGTACAGCCACCGGGCATAGCGGTAGCGGACCCGCTGCTGCGGCGTCAGCTTGCGCTCATCCACGGCTCTCGGTCTTCTGCGCTTGCGTACAGCATGCCCCTGGAGCTTGCCATCGCGGGTATCGGAGATCTCATCCTCATAGTCTACTGCCTCTGCAGTCGCCTTTTCCATAAACGCCCGGAGCCACTGCCGCGCAAGACGCCACAGCTTCTTGACGATCCGCACCGCTAAAAACACGCCAAGGGAAACCGCTACCAGCAACGCAAGTACCCCCATGACCGTGAAGACCCACTGGGGTGTCTGTCTGGTTACCAAATCCTGTCCCAGTTCAAATTGGGGCTCCTCCGGCGTCCCGGACACTGGCGTGTCTGCCTCGGTCTGGGACAGACTGCGCAACCACAGCCGCAGGATCCATTCAAACACAAGCTTAAGCAGACCAAGCAGGGATGGAATCAGCGCAAACAGCAGCGCCACACCGAACAAGCCGGCTGTCAGCAGGAAATTTTTTGTGCGCACGACCCGGGAGACCCTTCGCCGCACACCGCCTGCGATAACCAGACTTCCCCGGTTCAGTGACAGCAGAAAAAGCATTGAGAACACAAAAAATACTGCCCGCAGCAGGTTCTGATACGGCATCAGCGCCGGCAGCAGAATGGGTACGACCTGCGCTGTCAGCTGAATACCCGCCAGAATGCCGATCCACAAGCCGGGAAGCTCCTTGTCCGCGTCCCAGCCTGCAATTTGCAAACTCCACAGCAGCAGCGCGCTGTATCCGATCCCGATCGTCACCGCCTTATCATTTGCCAGCAGCGCACAGGGCGCTATCAGAAGAGCCGCGCCCAAAACGCCCCACACGATCCGCCATTTGCCGCGTATCAAAAAGGACAGAAGCGTCAAAGCTGTGTACACTGCCGGAAACATCCAGCCATAAGGAAGCAGCTGCGGCGCAGCATAGGCAAACAGCACCAGCACGACCGGAAATACCCCCAGTGCCAGTAGCAGCGTCAGCTGTGTTTTTCTCAGAATTTCTCTCACAGGCTTCCTCCTTCCAGTTGGTAGAAGGTCACCTGATTGCCGCAGCCCCGGAGCTTTTCAACTCCCATGCGGATTCCCTCGCTGTCGTAACGGGAGATCACCAAAACATCCAATCCTTCATAGACCGTCAGATCTTCCAGAAGCTTCAAAAATTTATCCGCGCAGCGCATATGCAGCCGGGCAAAGGCTGTCAGCAGCTCTTCCTCCCAGACAGCGCCCTGTGCCGGCAGCAGTACGGTGGCTTCGTCCCCTGTCTCCTGGGGCATATTGACCGCAAAGCCCGCCGCGACACCGCCACGCAGTGCGTGGACACAAAGGCTCGCCCCCAGGCGCAGTGCCTCCTCCACCCACGGCTCATCTGTTTGCTTGATATAGTTATCCCACTGCTCATCGTGATGCTGCACATTCAGAACCACCAGCAGCTTAGTCCGTGCCGTGTAGTCATGCACACGCACCTGCACATCCCCCGTCCGTGCCGTCGCTGCCCAATGGATATCTCGGACCAGATCCCCCGGCTGATACTCCCGGACACCGCGCACATAGAACGGGTCTGTGAGCAGCTGCGTCTTCACGAACAGCTCCCCCAGCATCCGCGACACCGGATACGGCAGCTGCTCACGCTCCAGAATCCGGGGGTACACCGTCACCGCCGTATGCAGCTTTTGCTCCCGCCAGAACCGGGTCAGCCCCAGAAGATCTCCGGAGGATATGGTCGCATTGCCCAGATCATAAGTACCGCGGCGCAGGTACTTCACCCGGTGTCTGCGGCGAATCTGCTGATAAGGCATAAGGGTGTAGCTGCTGGCATAAAAGCGCTCACCCCGCACATCCAGATTTTCCTGTCTGCCCAGGCGCAAATGGGGCGATATATAGCTTTCCACCCGCAGCCAGGGAATCACAAAGGGTCCGTCGTTACGGACGACCTCCACCAGCTCCCCCTCATCTCCTTCGAACACCGTGGGGCAGGAAAACGACCGGGTACAGGCAAGATTTTTCATGCCGAATTTCACCGTCACTGTCCAGATCGTATAAATAAGGACCAGCGCCGTTACAAAGTTCAAAACACTCATAGCTGCGCTTCGGTAGGCACAGGGACTGTGCTGAGCAAGCTCCGGACAAACGCCTTGCTGTCGCCGTTGATTCCACGCATAATGATTCGGTGCGCAAGCACAGGCTCTGCCAGTTCCTTTACATCATCCGGAATCACAAAGTCCCGTCCGCGAATTGCCGCCAACGCCTGACAGCTGCGCATCAACGCCAACAGCGCCCGGGGAGACGGACCAAGCCGCACCTTCCCGGAATCCCGTGCCGCTTCACACAGCGCCGCCATATAGCGCATCACATCCTCATCCACCGCACACTGGGTACACAGCCGCATCGCCTGGATGATCTGGTCGGCATCCGCCACCGGTTCGATCTGTTCCAACGGCTGACTGCGGATAAACCGCTGCAGCAGGGTCACCGCCTCATCCTCTGTAGGATAGCCCAAAGATATTTGCAGCAAAAACCGGTCCAGCTGCGCTTCCGGCAGCATAAATGTACCTTGGGTCTCTACCGGATTTTGGGTGGCAATGACCAAGAACGGTTCTGCCAGTCGGTAAGTCACACCGCCCTCTGAGATCTGGCGCTCCTCCATGCACTCCAAAAGTGCGGACTGGGTCCTGGGCGTAGCACGGTTGATCTCGTCCGCCAGTAAAATATTGGTAAAAGCAGGTCCTTTTACGAAAGTAAATTCCAGCTTGTGCTGATCGTAGATTCGTGTGCCTGTGATATCTGCAGGCAGCAGATCCGGTGTGAACTGCACTCTGGAAAATTCACAGCTTACAGACCGCGCCAGCGCCTTCGCCAGGGTCGTCTTGCCGGTGCCGGGCACATCCTCCAGAAGGACATGACCGCCTGCCAGCAGTGCCGTCAGGACCAGCTCGATCTGCTGCTGCTTGCCTATAATGACACGGCTGATATTCTCCTTTAAGTCCTTTGCCAATGCTGCAATTTGCGTGTATTCCATTGCTCTCTCCTATTCTTATCGGCTGCCGACCCGGCTGTCCTTGCGTTTGTCCGCATCGGTCAGCGACGAAAAGTCCACCAGATTGTGATGCATCTTTGCCAGATCGTTTCTGCTACTGCTTTCCTTTGACCCGCTGAATATATAACCCTCCGCCCGCATGTACGCATTCCAGCGGCGGTGTTCCAACACCTCGATGGTATCTCGCTCCGCATCGGTCAGCTCCTCTTCCTTCTTCCCGGCACCGGCAATGCCGCAGGCGATTCGTGCCTTCATGTGGATGGCTGAAGCCATAGAGGACCGGTAATTATACTCATAGGTCCAAAACGCCTCCTCGTTACCCCATTTCAGATGTCTGCGAAGGGCTTCCCCTTCCAGCTCCGAATCGATAATGACATCCTCTGCGTAGGAGCTCTCCAGGTCGCCAATAAATTCGATATCATACGCCTGTCCCCTGTAATTTTTGATGCCGCACAGGGCTTTTTTCTGCTCAGAACTGTATACGATCGCCTGGATCACAGGATGGATCCCTGCTCTTTCAAAGTACATCCGCAAATTGACCGCAGTATTGATATTCACATCATCGTTACCCAAAGCCACCAATGCATATGTGGCATCGTGGAGCTTCCCGATCTCCCTGGCGAAAGCGGCTGTTCCAGCCTCCAGCCCGGAATGGACCGTGATCTGATACTGCGCCTCACCGGGAATGTTCACCCCGTTATAAGCAGGAGCCATCAGCTCCGGGGCAAGGGCAGTAAATTTCTCCTCCGCAAGGGGGTCTTTGTCGAATGCATGGATCTGGATGCTGTAGCCATCCATCTGACAGAACCAGGTCAGCGCCTTTACCATCTCCACGCCGTGGCGTCCCATACCTACCACCACCGCACAGATCTGCCGCGTTCCCTCCTCCGATTCTCCGGCGCTTTGGAACAGGGTCTGTCCCTGCTCATAAAGCACCCGGTTGATCAGGGATCGGACCTCATTGATCCTGCGGACCTTGATCTCGCCCTTGTCAACGGAGGTCAAAAGCAGCTCGCTCTCAACCTTTGTGGAAAAGGCATACAGATTTGTGCCCCTCCGGGTCCTGTAATCATCGATCAGCTTTAGCGCCTGATTGAGGTTCTCCGTCTCGTCATCTCCAATAGCAAAGAAAGAAAGTTCCTTTCCCGGAGAATGCTTTTTGAAGTCAACAGCTGAAATGTCCTTCTTGAAGCAGATCGCATCCAGCCTTTTGGCACTTTCCATCAGTGGGGAAACAGCCTCGTCCTCCTCCTGCACACCGGCAAAAACGATCTGCGCCTTTGGGTTCCCGGTCTTGATATCACCGGCAAGGGTCAGAGATCTCTCGTTGAGTTGGGAGAAAATATAAGTCTGCTTAAAAAAGGACAGCAGGTACTTCAGATAAGCTGAAAGATCCTTAAACAGAGACAGCACAAAGCCAAAGGTGAAAATGGGCGCAAGAACGAACAGGGTTGCCGCCCAAAGCTGATACGCTGTATTCAGTCCGTCCGGACAGGCAGCGATGCCCTCTGTCACGATCTCAAAGTCGCAGCCGATGGTAAATACCTGCATAGAATGAAATACGGACAGCAAAAACGCCCGCCACCAGCCGGCAGCCGGACTGTGAAGCGGGTAAAACAGGAAGACTGCCGCTACAAACACACTTGCAAACAGTGCGTTAAAAAGGTTGAACCCACGCTTTTTTGTAAATTTACTCCCGCTGCGCACAAGCGCCGCTACTACCGCCACGACCAATCCGCCAAGGGATAGTCCAAAGCATACTGCCCACATAAAAAGTTCCTCCACCGTGACAAAATCTTACATTTATCATACTGCCCCAACACGATCTTGTCAAGCAGACCAGGCTCCGCACGCGCAGTCGGTATAGCGACGGGTTGGTGATCTACGGATCTTTGGTGCGGAGGCATCAAAGAAGCTAAAAAAGAAACCACCCGATTGGGTGGTGTCTTTTTTGGCTCCCCTTGTTGGACTCGAACCAACGACCTGCGGATTAACAGTCCGTCGCTCTACCGACTGAGCTAAAGAGGAATATGAGTGTTGGCATTACCTATCTTCCCGGGCAGTCGCCCGCCAAGTATTGTCGGCGCA
>JAZSHB010000006.1:0-10171 GCA_045533015.1 Faecousia sp. | reverse complement strand
TCGGAGAGGTTGTGGCAATCCGAGCCAAGGAAGTGGATCTCTCCCCGGCGCAGCTGCCGCAGCGCCCAAAATCTGCCCCATCTGGGCAGGAACGCCTCTGCGTTGCATTGGAAATAGACATCCATATCCATCAGCTGCCGGCGGTGCTTTTTCATCTGCTTGCGGTAGCGGTCCACATGGGCAAGCACCGGCACCAGTCCGGTCTGCACAGGAATCTGGCTCAGCTCCCGGAGCATCCGCTGTGTCCATGTGCCAAAGGGCATTTCCACAAGGATCAAGCCGGAGGTCCCCAGCTGCAGCGCTGACAGATCCTCGCTGCGGCTCATGCCGTCAAAGTAAGCCACCTCCGCCCCGGGAATGATCCGGATATGACAGTCGGGGTCGTGCTGCAGGCGCTCAAAGGCTTCCATGCGCCGGCGCAGGAACTTCTTGGGGGTATCCTTCCGGGCATAAAAATGGGGCGTTCCCGCCACCGCCTGCACGCCTTGCTCACACAGCGCACGCAGCATCGCAGCGGAGGTCTCCGGGCTGTCGCTGCCATCATCCATCCCCGGCAATATATGACTGTGAAGATCGACCACATCCCCGCCCCCTTTGCTCTTTTGCTTAGTATAGCACATATTGTGTCCAAAAGCAAGATGCCCACAATAACTTGTGGGCATCTTATGCATTATTTAGGAGAGCTGGGCTTTGGCTGCATCCAAAGCCGAAGCGATCACCGCATCCATGTCGTAATACTTATACTCAGCCAGACGACCACCGAAGATAACCTTCTTCTCTGCCTCCGCCAGTGCCTTATACTGGGCATAGAGCGTACTGTTCTTCTGGTCATTAACTGGGTAGTAGGGCTCATCGCCAAGCTTCCACTCGGAGCTATACTCCCGACTGATGACTGTTTTGGGTTGTGTGCCAAATTCAAACCACTTATGTTCAATAATTCTGGTCCAGGGCGTTTCCCGGTCGGTGTAATTAACCGCTGCGTTACCCTGGAAATTTGGCTTGTCCAGAATCTCTGTTTCAAAGCGAACGGAACGGTATTCCAGGGTCCCCAACCGGTAGCTGAAATAAGCATCCACCGGACCGGTGTAAACCACCCTGTCTGCCAGCGCATCCAGCTGTTCCCTCTGTGCAAGATAGTCAACACCCAGACGAACCTCGATGCCATCGAGCATATTGGCAACCATTTTGGTATAACCACCCATTGGAATACCCTGGTACAGTGCGTTAAAATAGTTATTGTCAAAGGACAGGCGAACAGGCAGCCGCTTAATGATGAAAGCAGGCAGATCTTTGCAATCCCTACCCCACTGTTTTTCGGTATAACCCTTAACCAGCTTTTCATAGATATCTGTTCCAACCAATGAGATCGCTTGCTCCTCCAGATTTTTAGGATCGGTGATCCCTGCGGCACGCTTCTGCTCCTCGATCTTGGCAGCAGCTTCTTCCGGCGTAACAACGCCCCACATTTTATTGAAGGTATACATATTAAAAGGCAGACTGTAGATCTCACCCTTGTAGTTCGCGATCGGGGAATTGGTGAAGCGGTTAAATTCCGCAAAGCGGTTTACATAATCCCACACCGCTTTGTTGTTCGTGTGGAAAATATGGGCACCATATACATGAACATTGATATCTTCCATCTTCTGCGTATAAACATTGCCCGCGATGTGGTCCCGCTTATCGACAACCAACACCTTTTTGCCTGCATCTGTTGCCTGCCGGGCAAAAACTGCACCATACAAGCCCGCACCGACTACTAAGTAATCGTACTTCATAGTTTTCCTCCTCATTGTTTGCGCAGAATTTTTTTAATTTTGCCAAAAATCATTTCTTCAAGCTGCATGAGCAGCGGATCTTTCTGAATATGCAGAAGCAGCGCATAGACAGCAAAGAACAACACCGCAGATATCGCAAGCACAAAGAAATCATTGACCGGAAGTCCTTTGACCCAAAAAGATGCGGCGACTGCCGCGGCACAGGAAAGCAGCATTCCGGTGCACCGCACGGACCGGAATATGGGACCAACTTCCTTACGAAGCACCCAAAACTGCACCGCAAACACAGCCAATTCCGCAGTCAATGAACCAATGGCTGAACCGGTTGCCTGATACCGGGGGATCAAAGCAACATTGACGACCAGGTCTACCACCGCACCTACGATGGTGGAGAACATAACCACACTTTCTCTCCCGGTCGGCACCAGAATCTGCATGCCCATAATATTGGTCAATCCGATCAGAAGCACCGTGGGCATGACTATGGTCATGGGGATCACCGCCGCCTCGTAACCGGAGCCGGATAGAAAGCGGATTCCATTTCCTGCAAAGATCATAAAATAGATCGTCAGGGGCAAGGCAATCAGCACAACAAAATTTAGTGCTTTTTTTATGAGCCTCCAAAATGCTTCCATCTGATCCTGCTCAAAGTAATAGGACACCCGGGGCAACAGCACAGTTCCCAGTGCTGCAACGATCTGAACCAAAATATTCTTGATCTTCACTGCCGCGGAATAGAAGCCGACATCCGCGTCTGTTGCCATGAAGCCCAGCATCACCGAATCCAGATTGGTGTAGATGGTTGTCGCACAGACCATACCAAAGAACACCAAAACCGGCTTGATATGCCGCATTATATCATAACCGCCCACCGGTTTTAGGTCGATATATTTGCGCAGCTGGGTCAAATTCATAACATTGGAACCCATCGATGCACAAACCGAGATAACGGCGTAAAGCAGATAATCCTCCTGCGCATGTACCAGAAGGAACATCGCGATAATGGAAAGCACCTTAAACAGCAAGGACCGCATCGTGATATAGGTATACTGCTCCATTGCCTGGAACAGCCATTCCATACCAAGCATACCCAGAAAAATACCGGCACTGTTGATCAGATACAGCGTGCGTTCCTGGGCAAGCCGAGGGATGTTTTGCACCAGCAGAAAAAAGACGGCATAGGAGACAGCTGTCGTAACTGTTTGGATCGCCATCAATTCGTGGACCGTTTGGGTCAGTTTTCTCCGATCGTCCCGAACAATGGCACAAGCACGGATTCCGTAGGTGGGAATTCCCAGCTGGGACAACAGTATAAAGTACGACACAAAGGCCGTGGCAAGCTGGATCTTGCCATAGCCGTCTGCCTGCAGCACCCGGGATATATACGGGAATGTGATCAGCGGAAAGATCAGAGATGACAACTTCAATATAATGTTCATCAAGAAATTTACGCCGATGGAAGTTTTCTTATAACTCATAATACTACTTTCTTTTTATCCGGTTAGTCTATGATCTGGGAATAAACAGCACGCATACGGTCTGCATGTTCCCCAGTCGTCATAGTAGGACGAATGCTCCGTTTCATTTCTATGATATCATCGATGGTCAATGTATTGAGCTTATCGATGAGCTGCTGGATTTCTTCTTCGGAATACGGATCAAACAAGAACCCGTTGTTCTCATTTACAAAGTCAGGGATACCACCCATTCTCGTACCTACCACAGGCACATGATTGTTCAGCATCTCCATCACTACCTGAGGACCATTGTCCTCCCAGATGGACAGCACCAAACCCAGATCGGAATTTGCCAAGATCTCCGGCAGCTGTGTCTGCTGATAAGGTCCATGGTCTATGATTCCCACCTCACGGATCTTTTCAGCATATTCCGCAGAACGCCCATAAAAATGCACATTAAACTTACTTTTATCCAAACGTGCTGCCAGCTCGATCAGCAGGTCTGCGCCTTTGATCACAGTAAGCGTCCCAAGCATGACCACATCAATTTTATCCTTATCCCGGTTTTCCCGGAACTCAGGGGTATATCTGTCTGCGGTAATATTGCCAATATGGAGCACCTGATAGTTCCCGCGAATCCCAGAGTTTTCATAGATCTGCTGCACACGGGTAGATACAGGAAGCAGCAATTCCGCGCCCTCCAGAAGCTGCTTATATTTCTGAAAGCGCTTTACTGTCACGCTCTGCGGAATATATGGAAGTCGGAATCCCTTCATCCCCGCCATCTGCAACCGACGCTCTATGCCGTGCAAAATGTAGTTTGTATTGGTCATGCTAATACATTTTTTGCATTTCTGCTCTTCATATTGACCGCAGCAATGATGACCGGGATTCAGCATCACAATACGCGGGCATAGGTAGAAATAGTCATGAAGGCTGACAACATAACGGTATGGCTTCAGCACATCCGCCACATCCCAGTCAATATCCAGAATCATATGAATGTGGATCAGATCAAACTGCTCTGTCTCAAAGAACTCTTTCAGTTCCGCCAATCCGTTTTTATCTACCCGGGGACGCATGCTCATGGGATGGATCTTTTTCGAGGCATATGACTTCACCTGATAGCCATACTGCTCCTTTGTTTCACCGGATACCACATATACGCAATTTCCTGCATCCTGCTGTGCCTGTGCAAGTGCCCGGACATAGTTGGTAATACCTCCTTGAAACGAAATAGGATAACCGGTACATAAATGACAGATTTTCATTACTTTTCTCCTATCTTTTTAATCAACGGAATGTTCAGATTTTCGGGGCATCCATGCCAGCTGCTCAGGTGTTTTCAGTTCCTCGTAAAGCGCATCTGTATGTGTCTGAATCATCTGCTGATCCAGCTTGGCATAGTCGATCTTCAAAAGCTCCCGGATCATGTCCGGCGCAAAACGGTACTTTAAGACCTTCGCCGGAACGCCGCCAACAATGGCATAAGGCGGCACATCCTTGGTAACCACAGAGCCTGCTGCCACGACCGCCCCCTGCCCGATATGCACACCGGAAAGCACGGTCGCGCCGTAGCCGATCCATACATCGTCCTCCACCACGATATCCCCCTTGGACAGCGCCTCCAGCTCACCGGTGAGAAGCATTGCTTTGAAAGGATAGGTGGAGATCCTGTCTAAGGCGTGGTCCGTGCTGGGCAGGAATTTCACACCCTGGGCGATGGAACAGTAATTTCCGATGATCAGCTTGCCTTCCGGGTTGGAAAACAGCACATCGATAAAGCCGTAGGTGTTGTTTCCGATCTTGATCTTGTCCATGGGAATGCGTCCGACCGGGATGGTATGATTATGCGCATTCGCCTTCTTCCAGGCGCGGTCGAACCGATACTTTCCCAGCTTATTCAAAAACCACCTGATCATAACACGCTTCCTCTTTAAGTTGTTTTTTTCTTGAGCTTATTCCAAAGCGGGTGTATACATTTGTACAGCGCGAAGTTCCACTTTGCCAGCAGCAAAACTACCTTGGAGGTGTCGGTATAGGTGCTGTAGTAGTAATGCATGGCATGGAAGTCCAGTTCCATGATGCGCAGGCGGGACAAGGCGCTTTTCGTCGTTCCCGCGTGGTCGTGAATGACTGCAAGCTCTCTGCAAAACAATACGCTGTAGCCTGCACGCTCCATGCGCCGGCTCAAGATCGGCTCCTCCGCGTACAGGAAGGTATGCGGATCAAACATACCGGCATCGTGAAATGCCTCTGCACGGACGATCATAAAGCAGCCGGACACCCATCCGCAGATCCCGGTAGCGGCATCCGGACACAGGTCCTCGCAATACCGGGCTTTCCATCGGGCATAGCGCTGGGGCGGGATCATGTTGCCAATGGCACACAGCCAAATAAAAACGATCAGACGGCGGAATGCGCTGATCCACTTATGGGGAGATTGGACCGTGCCGGCAGGGGTCGTTACCTGCGGTCCGATCACGCCGATGCTGGGATCGTCCGCAAAGTGTTTATGGGCAATGCCCAGATCGAACCCTTCTACAAAATCCAGATCATTGTTGCTGAAAATATAGTAAGGGTCTGCCCACAGCCCCCGGGCGATCTGTACACCCAGGTTATTGCCTTTGGCGAATCCCATATTTGCACCGGAAGGGCAGTAAACGATCTGGCATCCGTCCTTGCCAAAGCAGTACAGTGTCTGCTGCACACCGCTTATTTTCCGGACCTCCGGATGACCGTATTCCTGGGTCAGGCGGGGCAAGCCATCCTCGTCACCGTTTTCCACGATCACATAATGACACACCGCCTCCGCCGGGATCGCTTTCCTGCACCGCGCGATGTATGCCACCGTCATATCCACGGTATTATAATCCACCAAAATCAGAGTATACATATTGCTTCTCCTGGGAAGTTTTATTTTCCGTGCCGCAGATAAAATACCCGCAGCTGCGCCAGCGGATAAAGCGCTGCCGGGCACCGGGTCAACACCCATAGCTTCAGCTTTGTCTTTCGCGACACTTGGGACAAAAGCTGCCCGCCTGCCGTGGTCACAGCATCGCGAACCAGCTGCTTGCGCGCCGGCGTGTATTGCCTGCTCAGCAAAAGATCTGCCGCGGAGTTAAACAGATTCTCGATCAGCTCCGCAGCTGCCAGCGAGGCGATCTGGGCAGGGTCATGGTGCTGCCAAACGCAGCCTTCGATCATCCGCTGCTTTCTTTCATAGCGCGCCAGCTGATTATGCAGCATCTGATCCGGAAATCTTATTGTCCGGCTCAGACCGGTGGCTTCATCCCGGAAATACCGGTAAGCAGGCTGCCGACAGTACAGGAAAGTCTCCGCCTGCATGACATAATCGCACACAAACATCCAATCCTCACCGGAAATAAACCGGGTATCAAACTGAAGGGAGCCTTGCCGGATTCGCTGTGTTTGATACAGCTTCGCCACAGGACCGCTGATGCTCGATGCAGTGATCAGCTGATACAGCACCTGCTGGCGTGTCAAAGCCCCTTCCGGCAGATCAAATGCGTACCAAACCGAATCCTTTTCGTTTTGGGTCAGGATCATATCAAACAGTATCAGATCCTGACCGGCAGCTGCGAGCAGGTGCTTTTCCAGCACCTGGGCACACACCGCATCGTCTGCGTCCACAAAGGTGAGATACCGCCCCTGCGCCAGAGAAATACCCATATTCCGGGCAGAGCTGACACCGCCGTTTTCCTTATAAAAATACTGAAAAGCCGGATGCTGCTGGGCAAATTCCTTGCAATAGCTTCCAACACAGGCAGCAGAGCCGTCATCGATCAGCAGGACCTCATAATCCACCTGCTCCATCAGCAGGATCGATCGGAAGCACCGTTCCAGCGCCTCCGTGGGCGTATTATAGATAGGGATAATAATACTCAAATCCCGCACGAAATCCCCCCCTTTTCAATGCTGCTGTGTTTTCTCAGCAGGATAAACCGGTGCGTCCATATGCTGCACGATCAGAAGCAGGATCGGATAACAAAGCATGGCGCAGAAATAGCAATAAAAGAAATTGATAAACGCATTGAAGAACCAAATAAAAATGCATACGCACTTTATCAGGAAGTGCCGCCGTCCGGGACGAAGCAGCTGGTGAAAGGTATAGACCATAAGCCCAAGATAGTTGGCAAGCCCGATGTAACCGTAGCTGCATAGTATCTCGATAAAATCACTGTGCGCCCACAGCCCGTAACGGTGGGTCGTAAAGTTGATGCCGTTGCCAAAAAGCTGCTTATACCAAGGTGTATCAAAAAACAGCTTTAGCTGCTCCACCCAGAAAATAGACCTGGTGTTGGTCAGTCTGCGCCAAAACTCCTCCTGGGAAAGTCCCTGCTGGAAGGTCGCGGCAAATTTGTGCATCATATTGCTGTTGAGCACCAGGACCACCAGGACCACACCCACCGGTATCAGGCTCAGATAGAACCATTTCTTCCGGGGAAACAGCACATAATACATCACCAGCACTGTACACAGCCCCACCACAAAATAGGTGCGGCTGCCGCCCATCAGAAATACATAGACCTGAGGCAGCGCCAGCAGCGCGATCGCCTTATGGGTGCCTGTTTGAATCAAAAAGATGATCAGCACCACCACAAACACAGAAGCCGGTCCTACACGGTTGGGGCTTCCGGTGATGGACATAAAATACTTTTCGTCGCCCCATCCGCCGGCAGTAGACTGGGAATAGGAGCTGGGGAGGAATATGGTCAAAGTAACGATCGCTGTATAGATCAGGACCACATAATAGATATATCGCCTGTTCTTGACCAGCAGCTGCCATACCTTTTCTCTGTCTGACAAAATAAAAACAAAGTAAAACACGAGAAAAATGTAATAAAACGCCATGTTCAGATTTAGCTTCAGGGCTTCCAGCGGCGTTACCAGCATAGAAACGCCCCAGAGCCCGGCGATGAGCATCTGATACAGCAGCGGTCCTTTGCGCACTGCGTTGGCAGCGAGAAGCACGACCAGTACCCCGGCGAAAAGCAGCTTGTTCAAAAAACCCACATGGTATTGAAACAGCGTCGTAAACGGGAACAGCAATATTAACTTAATAAGAAGATCTGTTCTGGTAAACGCGAAGAAATCTTCACGCAACCGGGATCCTTCGTATTGTTCGCTCATGTTTTCTCCTTTGTGACGCAGACCGCCTGCTTACGCCAGTCAACTTGTCCGGTTCGCGATCAAATGGGCATAGTAGGTACCTTCCCGCTGTGCCTCCTCCGGGCTAAATTTATAGGACAGCTTATGAAACGGTGTCATCTGCTGTACTGCCTGCCACACAGCCGCGTCATAGTCTTCAAACAGCCGCAGCAGCAGAATATGGGGAACGGAGCTGCTGAAGGGAACGACCTGCGCCCACGCGTCGGGGTATGCCTCGATCGCCAGCTCAAAGAAATGATGGAAGATAAAATAATCCACCAGACCGTTGTTCTTTTTCCAATAATCGTATAACAACGCTTGGGTCAAAAGCAGAATCGGATGATCGGTGCGTGCCGTTATAAACCAGTTGGAAATACGGGTCGCTTGTCCGTCAAGACCGGGCTTCAAGGTCTGAAATACAAACAGGTCACTATCGAGCATATACCCGGGGATCTGCCCGCCGGAGCACAGGACCGTGGAATCGATCCAGGTGCCGCCGTGACGAATCAGCAATTCCAAACGCAGAAGATCCGAATACTGGGCTTTGGGAATGATCCCCTTGGCTGCTTTTTCTTCAATGTAGTCCGGCAGCGTAATATACTGACGGTAGTTGTCCTGGGTCAGCAGTATGATCTGCCGGTCAGGCAGGTTCTTCTGCAAAGACGCATAGCAGCGCTGCACCAGCTCCGGCGCGTTTTCCATTCCCTGAAACCAGCAGACCCAAACTTTATTGGAGGTCTGCCCTTGGGCAGGGCGGGCGGTTTGCTTGAACTGGGCAATGAACCGGCGGTATTTTTTCCGCAATTTTCCCAGAATTTTGTTGTTTACAGCAAGCCGCACGATCTCCAGCGACTTTTTGGAAAAACCGTTCAACGCCGTCTGCACCAGCGCAAACAGCAGCACATGGGCGCGCAAATATTGCTTGAGTATGGTTATCCCGCCAACCTTTTTGAACAGCTGAATAAACATGTTCTGTCACTTCCTCCATGTGCATGATCGCCATCGGAAAGGTGACCCAGCATCTGCCAAGTCGATTCCTTCCCGTGCCTTATCTAAAATATCTGTCAGCAAAGCTCCTGCTTCAACGCATCGATCAGCTTATCATTATCCCGGCTGTCCCGGACCGCAAGACGCACATATTGCCCGCCGCCCATTTTGGCGGAGAGGTCTTTGATAAAGATATTATGTTTCAGCAGTAATGCCTTGGTAAGAGCCCGGGAGGTCACACTTCCTGTAAGCTCTGCCATAACATAGTTTGCCTGAGACGGAATCACCCGCAGACCCGGCAGCTGAGAAAGCGCCTGCACATAACGGCTGCGTTCCTGCTTGAACAGCTTCAGCGCCGCGACATAGTCCTTCTGGTACTTCTCAGCGATCTGCATATAGAACTCGGCAAAGGAATTGATATTCCAGATCGCCACATCCTTCTTCAGGGCGGCAATACCGCACAGATCACCGGATGCCAAAACACCCAGACGAAGACCGGGCACACCGTAGGACTTGGAAATACTCTTCATCACATACAGATGGGGATTATCCCACAGGATCTGCTGCTGGATCAAAGTACTGTCTTCCTCCTCGGCAAAGTCCACGCAGGATTCATCGATCAGCAAACGCAAAGAACGTTCCTTCGCCCAGGCAACGATCCGCAGAAGATCCGCCTTGGGAATATAGTTGCCGGAGGGATTCTCAGGATTGACCACGACCAACGCGCGGATATCTTTTCCCTCAAAGAATGTCATCAGGTCATCTGCTGTATAGCTGAAG
>JAZSHB010000031.1:0-2568 GCA_045533015.1 Faecousia sp. | reverse complement strand
AGCAGCAGGGCGGTACGGCTGTAAGGTCCCATAGGCAGCCTCCTTTTCTATATGCTCATCCTAGCACGGATGAGATTTTGTGTCAACGAAGATTTTTGGTCGAAAATAGCTTGCTATTTTTTGCGGTTTCTTATACAATAGGTAGGTATGATACTTCCATCCGGAAAGAGAGGACGACGGTTGTGGAAAAGCTCGCATTTGATAATGATCTGTATATCCAGACCCAATCTGCCCGCATTCGTGATCGGATCGAGCAGTTCGGCGGTAAGCTGTATTTGGAATTTGGCGGCAAGCTGTATGATGATAACCATGCTTCCCGGGTGCTTCCCGGCTTTCGTCCGGACAGCAAGCTGCGGATGCTGCTGCAGCTGAAGGATAAGGTGGAGATGGTCATAGCCATCAATGCCGCGGATATTGAGAAGAATAAGATCCGTGGCGACCTGGGCATTACCTACGACCGGGATGTGATCCGGCTCATCGATGTGTTCCGGGGCTTCGGGCTGTATGTAAGCAGCGTTGTGCTGACCCGCTTTAACGATAAGGATATTACCCGCGCCTTCCAGTCCCGTCTGGAATCTATGGGGGTCAGGGTCTACCATCATTATGAGATCCCGGGGTATCCGTCGGATATCGCCCATATCGTCAGTGATGAAGGTTACGGCAAAAATGAGTATATCGAAACCACCCGGGAGCTGGTAGTGGTCACAGCCCCCGGTCCCGGCAGCGGCAAGCTTGCCACCTGCATGAGCCAGCTGTACCATGAGCATAAGCGGGGAATGCAGTCCGGCTATGCCAAATTTGAGACCTTCCCGGTGTGGAATATGCCCTTGAACCACCCGGTGAACCTTGCCTATGAGGCGGCGACGGCGGATCTGAGCGATGTGAATATGATCGACCCGTTCCATCTGGAGGCGTACGGTAAAACAACTGTCAACTATAACCGGGATGTGGAAGCGTACCCGGTGCTGGTGGCGATGTTTGAACGGATATTGGGCGAGTGCCCTTACAAGTCGCCCACGGATATGGGTGTCAATATGGTCGGAAACTGCATCGTGGATGACGAAGCTGCCTGTCAAGCCTCCCGGCAGGAGATCGTCCGCCGGTATTACGCTGCCCTGTGCGATGAAAAACAGGGAAAGACCGGCGCGGCAGAGGTTATGAAGCTGGAGCTTCTGATGAAAAAGGTGGGCGTATGCGCCGAGGACCGGAAGGTGGTCGCACCGGCGCTGGAGAAAGCAGAGCAGACCGGTCTGCCGGCGGCAGCTATGGAGCTGCCGGACGGGACGATCGTCACCGGCAAGACTTCCGACCTGCTGGGCGCTTCCGCGGCGCTGCTGCTCAACAGCCTGAAGATGCTGGGGAATATCCCCGATGAACTGCACCTGATCTCTCCGAAGGTCATTGACCCCATCCAGCATCTGAAGGTGGATCACCTGGGCAACCGCAATCCCCGTTTGCATACCAACGAAGTGCTGATCGCCCTGTCCATCAGTGCAGCGACCGATCCCACGGCGGAGCGCGCCATGGAGCAGCTGAGCAAGCTCCGGGGCTGCCAGGTCCATTCCTCAGTGATCTTGTCCTCTGTGGATGAGCAGACCTTCAGGCGCCTGGGCGTCAATCTTACTTGCCAGCCTCGCTTCAAAGGCTAAATATTATTATATCAATGTAGGGGGGGGTCTTGACACAAGACCCTCCCTTATTGTATGGGCTTTTGTTCCGTCTACCCGGAGATTGCCACGGGCGCAAGCGCCCTCGCCATGACAACTGGTTGGTACAGCAACCCTCCCCTACGGGCGAGGGGAATGCACAAAAAATAATTCTGCGAATTGACTGAAATTTTCTATAATTTTTTGTGAATTTTTCTAAAAAAGTTGTTGACAAAAGGTGTTATCAGTGATAAGATAATCGAGCGCGTGTAGGGACATTCTGCGCGTGCGATGCGATGATGCAGGAGATTGCGCCTAAAAAGCGGTAACTTCTGCGGAGTATGTCCGGTCATCGGGCGGCTGAATTGCTTCTGTTTTCGCTGCGTATATCGCTGGGACAGGAGGAGGTCGGCCTTGCGTCGGCCATTTTTCTTGGCTCAGAATGATACGCACGATAGCGTGGACAGGCATTCACCGTACCCAGGCACCACGAAAACTGAGTACGTTTTATCAAGGAGGAAACACAAACATGGCAAACCAGGAAATGATCCGCATCCGGCTGAAGGCTTATGATCATCAGCTGATCGACTCCAGCGCGGCAAAGATCGTCGAGACCGCAAAGCGCAACGGCGCTGCTGTCTCCGGACCCATCCCGCTGCCCACCAAGAAGGAAGTCGTTACGATCCTTCGTGCTGTCCACAAGTATAAGGATAGCCGTGAGCAGTTCGAGCGCAGAACCCACAAGAGACTGATCGATATCCTCAACCCCAACCAGAAGACTGTTGAGGCTCTCATGAGCCTGGATCTTCCCGCTGGCGTTGAGATAGAGATAAAGCTGTAATTCCTATACATTATAATATAGGAATTCGCCGCTGCCCGCACTGTTTTAGCACCGGGCGACGGGTCATGTTGGTGCCGTTCC
>JAZSHB010000033.1:0-4885 GCA_045533015.1 Faecousia sp. | reverse complement strand
GAAATTCCTGCGGGCAGCTTTGCAAAAAAGCTGTATTCTACTTATCTGTCCTACCTGCCGAAGGAAAAGGCGGCATTCCCCTTAAAGATGAATGTGGATGCCAGAGGCAGCTTTACAGAGCTGCTGAAGACGGAAAACTGCGGTCAGTTCAGCGTCAATATCTCCGGTCCCGGCATTACCAAGGGACAGCACTGGCACAACACCAAGTGGGAATTTTTTATTGTTGTGGCGGGGCACGGTCTGATCCAGCAGCGAAAGGTTGGAACAGAGGAAGTGCTGAACTTTGAAGTAAGCGGTGATCGGATCGAGGCGGTGCATATGCTGCCCGGTTACACCCACAACATTATCAACCTCAGTGAAACGGAAAATCTGGTCACGGTCATGTGGGCGAACGAGTGCTTTGACCCCCAGAAGCCGGATACCTTCTTTGAGATCGTTTGATTGGTGAGGAAATGAAAAAGAACATCTGCGTGATCGGTGCCTTTGGCTTTTGCGACCTGGCAAATACCACCGGCGGACAGCCGGTAAAGACCCGGGAGCTGTACTATGGGCTGAAAAGTAAATATGGTGAGGATAGCGTCCGCTTTGTGGAGACCTACCAATGGAAACGCCGCCCCCTGCAAATGCTGGGTCAGCTGCTGCGGTTTGTGCCCAAAAGCGATGTGCTGATCATGCTGCCGGCGCACAACGGGCTGAAGGTGTTCTCCCGGCTACTGCAGACCTTGAAAAACGGAAAAGCAAAGCTGTATTACGATGTGATCGGCGGCTGGCTGCCTACCGTGGCGGAAAAAGATCCGAGGCTGCTGGAAGATCTGAAAAAGCTGGACGGAATCTGGGTGGAGACCTCCAGCATGAAAAAGGCGCTCAATGACCTGGGACTTTCCCAGGTAACGGTAGTTCCCAATTTCAAGACCCTGCCGGTGCTGACACCGGAGCAGCTGGTATATCCTGACCAGCCACCCTACCGTCTGTGTACCTTTTCCCGGGTCATGGAGGAAAAAGGCATCACTGATGCCATCGAGGCGGTGCACCGGGTGAATACACAGCTGGGAACACAGATGTATACCCTGGACATTTACGGACCGGTCGCGCCCCAGTATGAAGAGAAATTTGCCCAGCTGCAGGGGCAGTACGCGGACTTTGTGTGCTATCAGGGCGTTGCAGACCCCAGCGACAGCGTGAAGGTTTTGAAGGATTATTTTGCCCTGCTGTTTCCCACGAAGTTTTATACAGAAGGCATCCCCGGAACGGTCATCGATGCCTATGCTGCCGGTGTGCCGATCCTTACAGCCCGGTGGCTCAATTGCGCAGACCTTTTGGACGACGGCGTGACCGGCATTGGCTATACCTTCGGCAAGATCCGGGAATTGGAAGACATCCTGCTGCGCACCGCGGAGCATCCGGAGCAATTACAGCAAATGAAGATAAACTGCCTGAAAAAGGCAAATGAATATATGCCTCAAACGGTGATCGGGCAAATTTCTGGGCTGTTACAGGGAGGAAACGAAAAATGAGCGCAGCGGCAAAAAGAGATATCCGCTTTGATATTATGAAGGCGGTCGCCATACTGCTGGTCTTTATCGGACATATCATGCAGTTTGGCTTTGAAAGCTATACGGAAAGCCCTATGTTTAATATTATCTGGGCGCTGCAGATCCCCTTGTTTATGTTCATCAGCGGATATTTTTCCGCTACCGACGGACATATAATCGCGGGGGGACCACTGTCAAAGATCGGCAAACGGGCAGTGACTTACCTGCTGCCGTTTGTGTCCTACTTCTACATTATCAAGGTTCTGATTCTGGGAGGCTACGGAAGAAATTTTGCAGCAGCGACTCTGAAGCTTGTATACCATATGGAAGCCTCCCTGTGGTTTCTTTGGGTGGTATTCGTCCTGTCTGCCGTATTTATCATCGGAGATTATTTCTACTGCAGGGCGAAGCACCCGGTGGCGAAGCTGGCTGCGCTGGCGGCAGCGGTGCTGGTGCTGCTGCTTCCCTGGGTGGCGGTGTGCTTTAAGCTTTCCACCACCTTCCTGGGCAGCAAGTATGTTTTATATTACTCCATCTTCTTCGGAGCAGGCTTCCTGCTGCGCAAGTACAAGTCCCTGGTGGCAAAGCTACTGCACAAGCAATGGCTGGCAGATATTGCGTTTACAGTGTGCCTGGGGGTCTTTGCCTTTATCATCTTTAATACCCAGCTGTGTCAGGCGGCAGACGGCTTGACCAATACGGTGCTGCGTATTGTGGCAGGGGGTGCAGGTATCGTTGTGGTGGGCATGCTCTGCCGTCAGATTCCCAGCAGACCCAACTCCCGGCTGCAGAACGGGTTGCGGGTGATCGGCGAGAATACGCTGGAGATCTACGCGGTGCATCTGGTGCTGGTAACGATCCTTCCCAAGGTGGACATTGGGATATTCACCTGTAAGGGCTATATTTATCTGGCTGTTTACACGGCTGTAGTTGCCGTGCTGACCTACGGTGTCATCTGCCTGCTGAAGGCAAACCGACTGACGAACCTGTTGTTCTTTGGCAAGAGGGCACCGTGAAAAACAGGCATATGTAAGGATGATGATTCTATGGCGCTGAATATGTACAACATCAAAAAATGGTATAATATGCTCACAGGCAAAAGTGTGCTACATGTTAACCAGGATCTGGGCAAGATGTTCGTACCCGGAAAGCTGGAGGGTTACTTTAACAACCTGACAGAAAAGGTAACGAAAGAGCCGGAGCTGTTAGAGACAGATGCACTCCCCCAGGTGAAGACGGAGCAGGGGGAAAATGTGTATTTTCCTGTAGCGGTGTTCCAGTACGGATTAGGCGCATGGGATCTGTATCTGCAAACGAAGGATACACGGTATCTGAAGAAGTTTTTTCAGTGTGCAGACTGGGCGCTACAGCAGCAGGAAGAAACCGGCGCCTGGAACAATTTCTTTTTTTACTATCCGGAGCATCCCTACGGTGCCATGTGTCAGGGCGAGGGTGTATCTCTGCTGACCAGAGCCTGGCGCGAAAGTGCCGATGGGCGCTACCTGGAGGCAGCCAGACGGGCTGTGGATTTCATGCTGAAGCCTGTGGAAGACGGCGGTACAGCGCTGTATGCAGATAAATCGCTGCAGCTTTTAGAGTACACGCACCGACCGGCAGTGCTCAACGGCTGGATATTTGCCTTGTTTGGGCTATACGACTGGACTTTGGTTTGTGATGAGACCGGCTATCAGCAGCAGCTGGAGCAGACGGTGGAGGCGCTGGAAAAAGCACTTCCCAGCTTTGACAGCGGCTATTGGTCCATATATGATCTGGAAGGGCGCATTTCCAGCCCTTTCTATCACAATCTGCATATTGCCCAAATGACTGCGCTGTATCAAGCCACACAAAGGTCTGGCTTTGATTTGTATGCAAAGCGCTTTGAAGAATATCGGGGCAAGAAGATAAACGCTGCACGCGCCTTTGTCCAAAAAGCGGTGCAAAAGGTGTTGGAGAAATAACCATGGAACGATTACTTTGTATTGTAGGCGGCATGAATGCCGGCGGCGCGGAGACCTTTTTGATGAAGCTCTACCGGGCACTGGATAAAACCAAATATCAAATGGATTTTGCCGTGGCAATTACGGAAAAGGGCCATTACGATGATGAAATTCTTTCTCTCGGCGGCAAGATACATCATATCACGCCGAAGAGCAAGGGCTTTTTTAAGAACTTCAACAGCATGAGACGGATCGTGAGGGATAATCAGTACAAGTATGTACTCAGGACATCCCAGCACGCGCTGTCGGCGTTGGAGCTGCTGGCTGCCAGATTGGGCGGTGCGAAGGTCTGCGTATTCCGTTCCAGTAATTCCAACACGGTAACCGGGAGCAAAAAGGATCTTTTGCTGCATAAGCTTTGCGGCTTTATGCCAAGGCGCTTTGCCAATGTATGGATCGCCCCTTCCACAGAAGCAGCGGAGTTTATGTTTGGGAAGGGCTGTGTCGCCTCCGGCAAGGTGACCCTGGTCCACAATGCGGTGGATCTGGACTATTTCAAATTTGATCCGGCAGATCGGGTAGCCTGCCGTGAGGAGCTGCAGCTGGCAGACCGGCTTGTGATCGGTCATGTGGGACGGTTCAATCAACAGAAAAATCATGGCTTCCTGCTGGAGGTTTTTGCGGAAATTGCCCGGAAAAGACCGGATGCAGTGCTGCTTTTAGTAGGCAAAGGGGAGCTGGAGCAGGATATTCGCCAAAAGGCAGAGACTATGGATATTGCGGACAAGGTGATCTTTGCCGGTGTGCGCAGTGATATCCCCCGGGTGCTTTCTGCAATGGATGTATTTGTATTTCCGTCGCTGTATGAGGGAATGCCCAATACGGTCATTGAGGCACAGGCAACGGGTCTGCCCTGTGTGATCGCGGATACCATCACCCCGGAGGCAGATGTGACAGGGCTGGTGCAATATCTTCCCCTGTCCTTGGAGGCAGACAAGTGGGCAGAGGCTGCCCTGCAGGCTGTGCAGACACAGCGAAAAAATACACATGAGGATTTTATGGCACAGCACTATAACATTGAAGGTGTAGCGCAGGATTTTGTGTCATTGGTATTCAGAGGGAAATAAAAGTATGGGACACGAAACACATAAAGGGATCCGCATTAGCGCAAGGGTGGAAGCCAGCCAATTCTGCGATAAGCTGATCTGGCTACTGACGGTGCTGCTTTTTGCCACTTTTTACACTTTGAATGTTGGCGTATTGTACGGAAGTTATGTTTTGTTGGGAATAACGGCAGCTGTTCTGATCATTTCGGCATTCAAAAACCGTGGCAAGCTGTACATAGGCGTAGGCAGTTATCATTGGTTCGTATTGGCGTTTGCAATATTTGCATATGTGTCTTCGCTGTGGGCGCAA
>JAZSHB010000085.1:0-3861 GCA_045533015.1 Faecousia sp. | reverse complement strand
TTCTTCTGCAACTTCTTTATCATAGGCATTTCTCCAAAGAGTACCCTGCGTTTCGGGTTGCTTTGATCTGAATGTCAGCGCTAAGGGCTACCAGTTTTTTGCGAAGGTAGGATATGTATACCCATACCACATTGATCTCCGTATCAGAATCATAGCCCCAGATCTTTTCCATAAATCGCGCTGTGGAAATGAGCTGCTGCGGGTTGGACATCAGCATTTCCATCATCTGAAACTCCTTATTTGCCAGACGGAATGTACCTGCAGGGGAGGAAATTTCAAAGGTTGCCCGGTTCAAGGTCACATTGCCGAAAGCGAGTCTGGAGTCGGATGCCTTCTGACTGCGGGTCATAGCACGGATTCGTGCCAAAAGCTCCTTGGTATCAAAGGGCTTGGTTAGGTAGTCATTGGCACCGCTGTCGAGACCCAATACCTTATCATCAATTTCCGCTTTGGCGGTCAGCATGATAATGGGAACCGGGTTTTCCTGGGTCCGCAGTCTTTTCAGTACCGTGATGCCATCCATTTTCGGCATCATGATATCCAAGATAGCAGCATCATAGTTACCGGTCTGCAAAAACGTAAGCGCATCCTCGCCGTTATAGACCGCATCAACGGTATAATTGTTCTTTTCCAGAATCGTGACCAGCGCCCGTGACAGGGAGCGTTCATCTTCAGCCAGCAATAATCTCATAGGGCACCTTCTTTCATGTATATATTATATCATACCCTTTGAACATTAAATAGAGCTATAATTCCGTGGGCGATTAACGGTTTGTGAACTTTTTATGATTTTAAAGTTCAGTTAGGGTTGGCCCTGTATACTCCTTTTCGAAAAGGAGGCGTACACCTATGGCCTATCAAGCAGTTTTTAAGAGATATGAGCTGAAGTATTTGCTCACCCTGGAACAGAAGGCAAGAGTCCTGGAAGCGATGGAGCCCTATATGACGCTGGATCAGTACGGACGGACAACCATCCGCAATATCTATTTCGACACCGACAATTACCGCCTGATCCGGCACTCTATTGAGAAGCCTGCATATAAAGAAAAGTTGCGGATTCGTAGTTATAAGAAGGCAAAGCCCAGCAGTACGGTTTTTGTGGAGCTGAAGAAGAAATATGATTCGGTGGTCTACAAACGCAGGATGTCTTTATCAGAAGAGGAAGCGCTGGATTGGGTCACTGGCAAGATGCACTGTAAGGAAGAAACCCAGATCTCCGACGAGATTGATTATTTCCTTCATTACTATGAAACCCTGCATCCGGTGGTATTTCTCTCCTATGAACGGGAGGCTTACTTCTGCAAGGATGGCGGCGATTTCCGTGTGACCTTTGACGACAATATCCTTTGCCGTCAGGAGGATTTGTCATTGGAGTCCGATGTCTGGGGCACGCCCATTCTGGAAGAGGGCAAGGTGCTGATGGAGATCAAATGCTCCGGCGGAATTCCGCTGTGGATGGCCCATGTGTTGAGCCAGGAGCATATCTACAAAACATCATTTTCCAAATACGGCACCGCCTACCAAACCATGATTTTTCCCAACACCAAAGGAGGACTTTTGTATGCTTAATTCTATGTTTCAGGGTCTATTCGATACGGATATGACCAGTGTGATTTCTGTGTCTGACTTTCTGCTGTGTATCGGCTGTTCGTTGATTATTGGCCTAATCCTGGCAGCGGGATATATGTACCGATCCCGGTATACGAAGAGCTTTATTGTTACCCTGGAACTACTGCCCAGCGTGGTTTGTGTTGTGATCATGATGGTCAATGGAAATGTGGGTGCCGGTGTTGCAGTCGCCGGTGCCTTCAGCCTGGTTCGATTCCGCAGCGTTCCCGGTACGGCAAAGGAAATCACCATGCTGTTCCTGGCTATGGGCGCAGGTCTGATTGCTGGTATGGGTTATCTGGCCTTTGCGCTGCTGTTCACGCTGATCATGTGCGTTCTGACGGTGCTTTACAATCGCTTGGACTTTGGCACCCGAAAGAATGCTGCTATCTATAAAACCATGAATATTACGATTCCCGAGGATCTGGATTACACCGGTGTCTTCGAAGATCTGCTGGCGGAGTACACCACCGCCTACGAGCTGGTGCGAGTCAAGACCACCAATATGGGAAGTCTCTTCCGGCTTACTTATAACATGACCCTCCGGGATGCATCCAGGGAAAAGGAAATGATCGACAAGCTCCGCTGTCGGAACGGTAATCTGGAGATCACGGTTTCCAAGCAGGAAACTACGGTTGCAGAACTTTAATGGAGGCTTCCTATGAAGAAACAGTCGTTATTATCTTTGCTGTTAGTTGCAGCCCTGTTAATATCAGAATGCAGCAATCGGGGAAATGTCATTGAAATGGTCGTAGATCCAACGACGTCCAATACATCAACGCAGGTTAATAGCTCCGATATCTTCAGCAACCGGGATTATGAGGTGGGATATGATGAAAGTGAAAGCGCCATCATTACCCTGAACGGCGATTCTGCCGAGTGCAGTTCCAATGCGGTTCAGATTTCCGGCAGCACTATTACCATCATCGATGAAGGTACCTACATTCTTTCCGGTACCCTGAATGACGGCATGATTATCGTCAATTCTGAGAAAACGGACAAGACGCAACTGGTGCTGAATGGTGTGACCATTCACAGCGAGACCTCGGCACCGATTTATATTCTGCAATCGGACAAGGTATTTATCACCATGGCCCCGGATTCCGTCAACACCCTTTCCAACGGCGGAACCTTTACCGCCATTGACGAAAACAATATCGATGCGGTTATCTTCTCAAAAGAAGATGTAACACTGAACGGTTCCGGTACGCTGACCATTACCAGCCCGGCAGGCCACGGCATCGTCTCCAAGGATTCTCTGACCATTACCAGCGGAACCTATGAGATCAGCTCCGCATCTCATGCCCTTGCAGGCAAGGATGACATTTGCATTGCAAACGCTGCATTTACTATTACTTCCGGCAAGGACGGCATCCACGCAGAAAATGCGGATGATACCGCAAAGGGCTTTGTCTATATTGAAAGCGGTACTTTCGAAATCAGCGCAGAGGGCGATGGAATCAGTGCTTCGGCCTATATGCAGATCCAAGGCGGAACCTTTGACATTACCTCCGGCGGTGGCAGTGTGAATGCTGCTAAGCAGACTTCTGACTTCTGGGGCGGTTTCGGTGGAAGACATCCCGGAGAAAACAGAGGTGGTGGCCCCATGGGAGGCACGACTTCTACCGATACTGAAGAGGACAGTACCAGTATAAAAGGCATTAAGGCTGCTGCCGATTTGGTTATCAATGGCGGTACATTTACCATTGATTCCGCCGATGATGCGGTGCATTCCAATACGAATATTACCGTGGGCGGAGGCACCTTTGAAATTGTGTCCGGTGATGATGCGTTCCATGCTGATGAAACCCTCACCATCACCTCCGGTACGATCAATATCACGGAAAGCTATGAAGGTCTTGAGGGATTGCACATCGATGTGTCCGGCGGTGATATTACGCTGATTGCCAGCGACGACGGACTGAATGCCGCAGGCGGTACAGATCAGAGCGGCTTCGGCGGTATGCGGGGCAATGATCAGTTCGGCGGTGGTCGTCCGAACGGAATGGGAGGTATGGGTTCCGGCAATTCCAGCGGCAGTATCACCATCTCCGGTGGCACAATCCATGTAACTTCATCCGGTGATGGTATCGACGCCAACGGCACCTTGACGATTTCCGGTGGCTTTACCACCGTTTGCGGCCCTACTAAGGGCGATACTGCAACGCTTGACTACGATGTCAGTGCCATCATTACCGGCGGTACCTTCATCGGAACTGGTGCTTCCGGTATGGCACAGACCTTCAGCGATTC
>JAZSHB010000074.1:0-22131 GCA_045533015.1 Faecousia sp. | reverse complement strand
AGTCCCGAAGGACTGAGCCGCTTTTTTATGGCATTAAATTTCAATATCCATCTTTGCGATGACGCTTGCACAGCGGGGGCAAAGTCCCTCACTGTCTGCCTGCTGGGAGTGCATCCAGCAACGGGGGCACTTTTCGCCCTTTGCCTCGGAAACACCGACAGTAAGCTGGGGCAGATTTGCACCGGTGCCAACGGTAGCGCCTGCCGGGACAGTCTCCCAGTCACAGGAGGAAACGATGCAGATCTCGGCGAGATTCAGCTCCTTGCAGACCGCGATCAGTGCTGTATCTGCAGTCTGCAGGCTCACATGTGCCTCCAGCGCCTTGCCGATGCGCTTGTCAGCACGGGCGATCTCCAGTACGCCGTTTACATCCTGGCGCAGCTTCATGACCGTATCCCACTTGTCCATATCTACACCCTGGGCATAATCGCCCAGACCCTCGGGCATCTGGTTGAGCAGCACATTGCGCACATCATCACCATCCCGGTGGGGCATAGACTGCCAGATCTCGTCACAGGTAAAGGCGAGGATGGGGGCAAACAGCTTCGCCATGGCATCGACGATCAGGAACAGAGCAGTCTGGGCACTGCGGCGGCGCAGACCGTTTCTTTCCTCGCAGTACAGCCGGTCCTTGATGATGTCCAGATAGAAGCTGGAGAGCTCCACTACGCAAAAATCGTTGATGGCGTGGGATGCTACATGGAATTCGTAGTTGTTATATGCCTTGCGAACGGTCTTTACAAGTCCGTCTAGCTTGGTCAGCGCCCACTTGTCCAGCTCCTCCATATCGGCAGCTGCCACCAGAGCGTTGGGGTCAAAACCGTCCAGATTGCCCAGACAGTAACGGGCGGTGTTGCGGAATTTCAGATAGTTCTGGGCGATCTGCTTAAAGATCTCCTTGGAGCAGCGCACATCTGCGTGATAGTCAGAGGAGGCAGCCCACAGACGGACAATGTCCGCGCCGAAGTCCTTGATCAGGTCTGCAGGATCAACGCCGTTGCCAAGACTCTTGTGCATGGCACGGCCCTGACCGTCAACGGTCCAGCCGTGGGTGAGCACCTGCTTGAAGGGTGCGCCCTGATCCAATGCGCCTACAGAGGTCAGCAGGGAGGACTGGAACCAACCGCGGTACTGGTCAGCGCCCTCCAGGTACACATCTGCAGGCCACAGCTCGGGCGTTCTGTGCATGAGGGAAGCGTAGTGCGTAGAGCCGGAATCGAACCAGCAGTCCAGTGTGTCAGTCTCTTTATTGAAGGCAGCGCCGCCGCAATGGGGGCAGGTCAGACCGGGAACGGTCAGCTCCTCGGCTTCCTTCTCGAACCAGATGTTGGAGCCATGTTCGTCAAACAGCTGGGAGATATACTCGATGCTCTCAGGCGTGGAAACAGGCTTGCCGCAATCCTTGCAGTAGAAAACAGGGATGGGAAGACCCCAGCGACGCTGACGGGAGATACACCAGTCGGCACGCTCCCGGATCATGCTGACCATCCGGTCGCCGCCCCAGCCGGGGAACCACTGAACATTTTCGATAGCATTGATCGCCTGGTCCTTAAAGGACTCCACAGAGCAGAACCACTGGGGTGTAGCCCGGAAAATAACAGGCTTCTTACAGCGGTCGTGGTGGGGATAGGAGTGGACGATCTCTTCAGAAGCAAAGAGCGCACCGCTTTCCTTCATGTCAGCCAGAATCACAGGATTGGATTCCTCTGTCTTCAGACCGGCGTACTTACCGGCGTAGTCAGTATGTCTGCCGTAATCATCCACAGGGACGACTAGCTCCATGCCGTAGCGCATGCAGGTCTGATAGTCGTCAGCGCCAAAGCCGGGGGCGGTGTGGACACAGCCGGTGCCGGAATCCATGGTGACGTATTCAGCGTAGACCAGTCGGGAGGTTTTATGCAGGAAGGGATGCTGTGCCAGCATATTTTCAAAGAACGCACCGGGATAGGTAGCGATCACCTCGTAGCTTTCAAAGCCGCCCAGCTTCATGGTCTTCTCCACCAGCGCCTGTGCCATGATATAGGTCTCACCGTTGTCAGCCTTGACCAGGGCATAGGTTTCTCTGGGATGCAGGCAAATAGCCATATTGCCGGGCAGTGTCCAGATGGTGGTGGTCCAGATGACGAAATAAGTCTTGGACAGATCCAATCCGGACAGCTTGCCCAGATCGTCCTTCATGGCGAACTTGACATAGACAGAGGTGCAGGGATCGTCCTGATATTCAATGTCAGCTTCTGCCACAGACGTTGCACAGAAGGGACACCAGGTGACAGGCTTCAGTCCTTTGTAGATGTAGCCCTTGTCAAACATCCGTCCAAAGACCTTGACTTCCTGGGCTTCAAAGTGCTTGTCCATGGTGCGGTAGGGGTGTTCCCAGTCGCCTACCACGCCCAGGCGCTTAAAGCCAGCCATCTGCTTCTGAATAAAATCCTCTGCAAATGCCTCGCAGGCGCTGCGGAACGCGGGGACGCTCATGTCCTTATTGAGCTTGCTCTTGGATTTTTCAATGGCTCGCTCAATGGGCAGACCGTGGTTATCCCAGCCGGGAACATAGGGGGTGTAAAAGCCCATCATGGCATGACTGCGGACGATAAAGTCCTTCAGAGTCTTGTTCAGGGCATGACCCATGTGGATATAGCCGTTGGAGAAGGGAGGACCGTCGTGGAGAATGAACGGGGGCAGCGCCTTGTTTTTCTCCAGCATAGCGTTATACAGATCAGACTGCTCCCAACGCTCCAGCATACCCGGCTCCCGGGCGGGAAGACCTGCCTTCATGGGGAAGTCAGTCTTCGGTGTGATGATCGTGTTCTTGTATTCCATAAAAATACCTCCTGGTTAAATAGGAAAACGCCTTTGTCCCTATCAAGAGACAAAGGCGTAAATATACCTCTGCGGTACCACTCTCGTTCTGATTGTAAATCAGCACTCATATGCGCTGTATCGGGCGCGCCCGGCGCAGCCTACATCCAAAGGGGTTCGGTGCGCGGCTCAGAGGTGATATAAGCTGTGGTCCGCCTGCTGCCTTGCACCTTCCGGCAGCTCTCTGAAAGCGGCTTGTCACGCTTACCTGTCCTCGTCAAAGCCTGTGTATTATTGACGGTGGGTGGGGTCGTAGTTTTTGCCAAACTGCAGGTTGGCGAATTTGCTCGTAGTGGTGTCAGCGGTAGGGTGCTTGGGCTCTGCCTTGGGAGCAGGTTCCTCGGTAGTACCTACCAGATTCTGCAGATTTGCGGAGATCTCGTCAGCCATTGCGTCGGCTTCCGGGTCCTTGGGTGTGTTTGCCTCGCTGCGTTCAAAATCAAAGGCGACACCGGCAGGTGCGCCGGCACTGGGAGCAACGGGAACAGGCTTGTTCGCCTCCTTGATGCGCTCAAGTGCCTGAATACAGGTCTGGATCTGCTCTTGCAGCTCGGTGATCTTTGCGGCGGCTGCCCGCTTGGCTTCTTCTACCCGGGCATTCTCCGCAGCGATCAGCGCGTCAGCGTTCTTTGCGTTTTCTGCAGCGGCAGCATTGGCATCGGTAAGCATCTGGGTGCATTTCGCTTCTGCCTCTTTGACCATCATATCGCAGGTCTTCTGGGCATTGACGATGGCATCTTTCATGCTTGCTTCGTTCTTGCGGTACTCTTCAAGCTTGCTGACAAGGACCTTCATCTTGCTCTTGAGCAAGGCGTTCTCCTTGTACAGCGTTACATAGTCCTCGGTCAGAGGCTCCAGGAACTCGTCAACAGCCTGCATATCGTATCCGCCGAAGGCGGCACGGCTGAAGGAGATCTGATCTATCTGTTGCGGTGTAAACATAGTGTATCCTCTTTCTCAGCTTAGATATAGCTTCCGATCTCACCGGGCACATTTTCCAGGTCGCCTACAACATCCATGTTGTGGGGGCAGAACAGGTATGTGGACTGGGCGATCTTCTTGACGCTGCCATCCAGGGCATAAACACTGCCGGAGAGGAAATCCACCACACGGCGGGTCAGCGCCTTGTCAACATTTTCCATGTTCAAAATCACAGCCTTCTTGCGGCGCAGCTCGTCGGAAGCCTTGGCTGCGTCGTCAAAGGTCTTCGCGTGGAATAGAACGACCTCCTGCTTGCCGGAGCCCATGCTTACCACATGACCGGAGAAGCTGGATGCGGAAGGGCTGGAGGTGGCGCTGACAGCGCTGTCACTATCCTGGCTGGAGGCGAAGGGGGAGGGACGGCGGGAACGGGAGGCAGGCTCCTGGACCTCGTCGGACATTTCGTCCAGATCGTCCTCGTAATCATCGTAATCATCGTCGGAATAGGGCTGGGCAAATTTCTTAACATTGTCCCAAAAACTCATATGTCTGTATCCTCCTAGTATGTTTGAAACATCATTGATAACTCCTGGGACCGAAGATCCCGGTACCGATGCGCACCATATTGCTTCCGCAGGCAATGGCATCGGGGTAATCGTCGGACATACCCATGGACAGAAATCTTACCCATACATTATCGTATTTTTTTGCCGTTATGTCAACAGAAAGGTTGTACATTTCTTGAAAAAATTTGCGATTTTCTCCCGAATCGTGACAGATCGGGGGTATCGTCATAAGTCCGAGGACGCGAATGTTGGAATAATTGGTCATATTTTCGCATATTTCATAAATTTGGGAGAGGGTAAAGCCGGACTTGCTGATCTCGTTTCCAATGTTGACCTCCAGGAGGATATCCTGGGTGATACCCTGGCGCTGTGCTTCCCGGTCAATGGCTTCCAGCAGACGCTGGGAGTCTACGCTGGCGATCAACGCGACCTTGCCTACTACCTGGCGCACTTTGTTGGTCTGCAGATGCCCGATAAAATGGACGGGGACACCCTCGTAGGCGTTGTCTTCCCACTTTTTTACCAGTTCCTGGACCCGATTTTCTCCGCAGCAGTCCACCCCTGCCTGAATAGCAAGGCGTACATTTTCACTGCTTTGGGTCTTGGTGGCGGCGCACAGCAGGATGTCTTTGGGATCTCGTCCCGCAGCGATGGCAGCCTGCGCCATTTTCTCTTTAATAGCGGCGATATTTTGCGCAATAGACATGGTCATTTCCTCTTTCTTCTCATAAAAAAGCGGCGAAGCACCGCTTCGCCGGCTTTTTTTGTTATGCAGTCGCTGCTGCCTTCAAAGACCGAATGGGGGCAAGGGTGGAAATAGCGTGCTTATAGATCATCTGCTGCTTGCCGTCTGTCACCAGCACGACCACAAAGCTGTCAAAGCCTGTGATGACCCCCCGAAGCTGGAAACCATTCATCAGAAACAGCGTCACAGGGACCTTATCCTTGCGCACCTCGTTCAAAATGGCATCCTGTAAATTGAGTTGTTCAGACATATGTATACCCTCTTTCTTTGAAATTCCCGATGGGATACATAAATCTTACCATTATTCACTTGTCAAAATCTGCCAAATGCTGTCGTGCGCGGGCAAGAATTTGCGAAGTTTCCTCTTCGGGCGCTCTGCGCAGCCAGTGAATAGCTTTGTTGCGGCGAAACCAGGTCAGCTGCCGCTTGGCATACCGCCGGGAGGACTGCTGCACAAGCACCGTGGCTTCCTCCACGGTACAGCTGCCGTGAAGGGCACTGATAAATTCCTTATAGCCGATGGCTTGCATGGCGGTGCATTTCTCCGGTACACCCATTGCTAAAAGTCCTTTGATCTCATCGAGCAGTCCGGCAGCGAGCATTTGCTCCACCCGGTTGTCAATGCGTGCGTACAGGGTGGAGCGCTCTGTGTCCTCCAATCCCAGCCACACCGGTGTATACCGGGGTGGGAGCAGCTGTGTCTGCCGGTTATGCTCTGTCATGGTCTGTCCGGTCTCGTAATAGATCTCCAACGCCCGGAGGATTCGCTTGCGGTCCGAAAGATGCAGCCGTCCGGCAGTGTCCGGGTCAATGGCGGCAAGGCGTGACAGCATAGCTTCCATTCCCTCTGCGTCTGCCTGCGCCTCCAGCCGTTCACGCATGCCTGTGGAAGGGCAGGGGGCAAAGCTGTTGCCCCGGATAAGTGCGTCCATGTAAAGCCCTGTACCGCCGGCAATGATGGCGGTCTTGCCCCGTGCCAGAATGTCATCCACCACCGGCGCTGCCATCTGGCAGTACCGGCTGACGGAAAATTCCTCCGCTGGCTCTGCCACATCAAGCATATGGTGGACGATGCCCTGCATCTCGTCAGCGGTGGGCTTCGCTGTGCCGATATCCATACCCTTGTACACCTGCATAGAATCGCAGGAGACCACCTCGCCGCCCAGCGCCTTTGCCAGCTCCACGGCAAGTGCGGTCTTGCCGGAGGCGGTCGGTCCGGCAATGCATATGATGTTGTCCATGACCGAAGCCTCCTTGCGGTTATGTACGCTTAAACTGTTTTTCCAGCTGCTTTTTGCTCAGGCTGATACAGATGGGTCTGCCGTGGGGACAGTACTTCAGATCCTCTCTTGCCATGACCTGCTCCACCAGAGCCAGCAGCTCCTTTTCGTCCGTATGCCAGCCAGCCTTGATGGCAGCCTTGCAGGCGACGGTGTGAAGCAACTCGTCGCGCACATTGGCTTTTTTCTCCCTGCGCCCGGCAAGAAGATCGCTTGCGATCGTCTCCAATGCCTCGGCGGCGTCCTGGGTGGAAAGGTCCATGGGAATCTGCCGCAGCAGGACGGTATTATCACCAAATTCATCGATCTCAAAGCCCAGACTGTCCAAAAGCTCCCGATTATCCAGCACGATGCCGGCGCACTCGGGATTCAAGCGGCAGGGGATGGGGGACAGGAGTGCCTGGGCACTGATATCTTCCTGGTTTTCCCTGAGCTTATCGAACAGGATACGCTCATGGGCTGCGTGCTTATCGATTAAAAAGGCATCCTCGCCCTGCTCCACAAGGATATAGGTGTGGTACAGCTCGCCTACCATCCGCCAGGGAAGCGTCTCGGGCATATCCGGGACCTCCTGCTGTGCAGGCTCCGGCTGAACGGCAGGGCGGTCATTCACCTTCAAAAGCTTCGTATGCTCCCGGACAGGCTGTGCTGCAGCACGCTCAACAGCGGCAGCGGTGGCAAGAGCAGCTTCTTTTTTCGGTTGGGGCGCGTCCTGGATAGCCGCAGAAAAGGTCTTAAATTCCTGGGGCGTCATCGTGCGGAAAAAGCTTTCCTGCTTCACCGGTGCAGTGGGCTTTGCCACTGCCGGTGCCGGTGCGGGCTTGAACTGCAGCTGGGGTCTGTCCGGTGTCTTGTTCAGAGCGCCCAAAACACCGTAATGAACACAGTCAAATACTGCTTTTTCATTGAGAAACTTTACCTCGGTCTTAGCCGGGTGGACATTCACATCCACTGCATTTGCAGGCAGCTGCAGATGCAGCACACAGGCGGGAAACTTACCTGCCATCAATTGATTGCGGTACGCTTCCTCCAGTGCCTTGATCAGCAGCGCAGAACGGACCGGACGGGCGTTTACGAAAAATGTCTGCAGGGTGCGGCTGGGTCGGGAATCCGTTGGTTTGGAAACATAGCCGGTCAGGCTGTAGCTGTCCCAGCTACTGTGGACCTTAATCATTTTGCCGCCTTCTCTGCCGTACACACAGTATACGGCGGATTCTAAATCCCCGGTGCCCGGGGTGGACAGGACCTCCTTGCCGTCCCGGATAAACCGGAAGGCGACCTCCGGGTGTGCCAGAGCCTGCAGCTGTACGGCGGCAGATACTTTGCTGCCTTCTACCGTGTCGGCTTTCATAAATTTCATTCTTGCCGGAGTGTTAAAGAACAGGTCCCGGACAATGATGGTCGTGCCGTCGGGACAGCCTGCTTCCGTTTCTTCCAGGACAGTTCCTGCTTCTAATTGAAGACTGATGCCGCTGATAGAGCCGGGTGTCTTGGTCATCAGATCGATGCGGCTGACAGAGGCGATGGCAGCCAGCGCCTCGCCCCGAAAGCCCATAGTCCCTATGGCAGCTAAGTCCTCAGCGCTGCGCAGCTTGGAGGTGGCATGGCGCAAAAAGGCAGTCCGGGCATCCTCCGGATGCATGCCGCAGCCGTTGTCGGTGACCCGGAGGAAGGTCATGCCTCCGTCCCGAATCTCAACTGTTACCTGGGATGCACCGGCATCTACGGCGTTTTCCAGCAGCTCCTTTGCCACGGAAGCCGGTCTTTCCACCACCTCACCCGCGGCGATGAGATTTGCAACATGGGGGGATAATTGTAAGATCTTTGGCATAGTCGTTACCTCATTGAAAGAACGCCCAACTGATTGATGGTAATGTGCATCAAAACAGGCGCCCAAATGGAATCTGCCTTCACATATGCCCAGGCAAGGCACAGACCTGCCGGGATATATTGCACAAAGCTCACCAGCAGATACACCGGATCGTAGCTGCCGATATAGCTGACGACATGCAGCGCGGCAAAAGCAGCGGCAGAAACGATATAGGCTGCTACCGGGCTGCGTTCATACAGCGTACCAAATACAACGCCCCGATACAGAGTTTCCTCCACTACCGGCACCAGCAGCACCGTACCAAAGGACATAAGAGCGTAATTTTCCTGTGTCATGGCGGCAATAGACTGGTCGTTGGCGTTGGAAAAATCCGGGAAACATCTGGCGATCAGCAGACCGAGCAAAAAGCTTCCCAGCCAGTAAAGGAGCAAGCCCTGTCCGGTATACCGCAGGCATAGCCAGGGCTGTGCCAGGGAGATCCTTCCGCATTGCGCCAGAAAACGGTGAAAGATCACGGTGATGCATATGAAATTGATACAGAAAAACACAAAATTCAGCTGCGCATCGGACAGAGGATCACCCAACAGCAGGTCGATCAGCTGCAGTGCTGTAGGCAGCACCAGCAGCTGGACTGCCAGATAACACCAGCCCCAGATGCGTTCGTTGTGCGTTAAAGAAACAGTAAGTTTTTTCATATCAGTTTAGCATTTTCTTAAGCTTATAGAGCTCGTTCATAGCTTCGATGGGTGTAAGGGTCTCTACGCTGACAGCATCCAATGCAGCGCAAACCTGTTGGGCGGTCAGATCCAGCATACTCAGCTGATCCTGCGGTTCCTGGCTGACCGTTTTTGGCGGAGCGCTGCCCTCGGCTTCTAGCTGGGTAAGAATCTGTCTGGCTCTGGTGACAACGCTGGCGGGAAGCCCGGCAAGCTTTGCCACTTCAATGCCGAAGCTGTCGTCTGTAGCGCCGGGAACGATCTTGCGCAGGAAGATCATTTTGTCGCCCCCCTTTTTTACGGCGATATTGTAATTTTTAACATTGGGCAGCTCATCCTCGATGGTACTCAGCTCATGGTAGTGGGTGGCAAAGAGGGTCTTTGCACCCAGATACCGGGGACTGGCAGCATATTCCAGGACTGCCCGGGCAATGGACATACCGTCGTAAGTAGAGGTTCCTCTGCCGATCTCATCTAGGATCAGGAGGCTCTTGGATGTGGCGTACTTCAAAATGGACGCGACCTCTGCCATCTCCACCATAAAGGTGGACTGCCCGGAGGCAAGATCGTCGCTGGCACCGATACGGGTGAAGACCCGGTCCACAATACCGATCCTTGCGCTGCGTGCAGGGACGAAGGAGCCCATCTGTGCCATCAGTACGATCAGTGCCACCTGACGCATATAGGTGGATTTACCTGCCATGTTCGGTCCGGTGATAATGGATACCTGGTTGTCTGCCGCACCCAGCTGGGTATCGTTGGGAACGAACAGCGTATCCTTGAGCATTTGCTCTACCACGGGATGCCGTCCGTCGGTAATGGAGATCTCGTTGCCCAGGGATATCTCCGGGCAGCAGTAGCCCCGTTGCACCGCTACAGTTGCCAGGGAGCAAAGGCAGTCAGCGGTGGCGACTGCTGCGGCAGATTGCTGTATTCTGGCGGACTGTCCAGCAAGCTGCTCCCGCAGGGCGGTGAAGATCTGATACTCAAGGGCAGTCAGCCGTTCCTTGGCGGTGAGCACCTGGTTTTCCAGATCCTTCAGCTCCTGGGTGATGTAGCGCTCGCAGTTGGCGAGGGTCTGTTTGCGAATGTAATGTTCAGGGACCTGGTCCATAAAGGATTTGGATACTTCGATATAGTAGCCAAAGACCCGGTTATAGCCTACCTTCAGGGTGCGGATGTTGGTTTTTTCCCGTTCCTGTGCCTCAATGGCGGCAAGAGTCCCCTGACCGCCACTTAGAATATCCCGCAGCCGGTCGGCTTCTTCGTTGGCACCGGGACGGATGATTCCGCCTTCGCGTACTGTCAGGGGCGGCTCGTCTACGATGGTGCTCTCGATAAGATCTGCGCAATCATTCAGCGGGTCAATGGACTGCGCAAGCTTTTGTAGCAGTGGGGATTCCAACTCGCTCAGGTGCTGTTTTACAACAGGCAGAGAACGCAGTCCCCGGGCAAGCCCCAACAGATCCCGGCAGTTGACACTGCCTGTGACGATTCTGGCGGTGACACGCTCCAGGTCGGTCACATCCTTCAGCGACTCAGTCAGCTCACCCCGACAGACAGTGGCGTTTACCAGCTCCTGCACAGCGTTTTGCCGGCGGACGATCTCAGTCGCATCCAGCAGCGGCTTTTCCAGCCAGCTGCGCAGCAGCCGTCCGCCCATGGCGGAATGGGTCTTGTCCAGTACCCACAGGAGCGTGCCTTTTTTCTCCTTGCTGCGCAGGGTCTCCGTCAGCTCCAGGTTTCGCCGGGCATCCATATCCAGCTCCATAAACCGACCGGTGGTGTAGTACTGCAGCTGGCGGATATGGGACAGCTGGTTTTTTTGAACGAATTGCAGCGTCTGCAGCAAAGCGCCGGCGGCGACGGTGGCGGCAGGCAGACCTGTCAGCCCCAGCTGTGCCAAGGGCGCGTCAAAATGCATTTCCAGAAGTGCCTGGGAAGCTGTGAAGTCGAACTGCTCCGGCTTGCCCTCGTCGATACAGCAGTTAAGCCGGTGAAACAGCGCGTCTTCGATGACCGGATCATGGGACGCATCTCCGAACCGGATGACCTCCGAGGGGGAAAACCTTCCCAGCTCTGATGCCGCAGCCTGGGCATCGGTACAGACGGTGACAAAAAACGCACCGGTGGAAACATCACAGAAGGCGAGCCCGTACCGGTTATCCTCACTGTAAAGGCAGCCCATGTAATTGTTTTTGCTCTCGTCGAGCATACAGCTTTCAGTTACTGTACCGGGGGTGACGATGCGGCTGATGTCTCTTTGGACGATACCCTTTGCCTGGGCGGGGTCCTCCATCTGTTCGCAAATTGCCACCTTGTAGCCTTTGGCGACCAGCCGTGCGATGTAGGCATCGACCGAATGGTAGGGAACGCCGCACATGGGGGTCTGCTCCTCTTTTGGCTTATTCCGGTCCCGGGTGGTCAGGGTCAGGTCCAGCTCCCGGGCAGCAAGCTTTGCGTCCTCGTCGAACATCTCGTAAAAATCGCCCAGACGGAAAAACAGGATGCAGTCCTGGTTGTTCTCTTTGCTGGCATTGTACTGCCGCTTCATAGGGGTCAGTTCATTTTTATCTGCTGCCATATACTCAGTCCTTTCCTGCAAGAGTGCCCGTTAAGCTCCAGGTGGTAGCGCCGGTAACGGTAACCGGCACGAAGCTTCCGATCAGCGCCGGGTCTGCTTCCAGCCGCACCAGTCTGCCCCCTTCGGTACGGGCGGTCAAAAGTCCGTGGTCGGTGCCGTCAATGAGACAGCGCATAGTTTTCCCAATATATTCCCGGTGGATCTGCTCGGAAATACCGTTTTGCACCGCGCAAAGCCTGTCAAAGCGGCGGTTCTTTTCCTCCTTGGAGGTGGGGTCGTCCATAGAGGCGGCGGGGGTGCCGGCTCTGGGGGAGAAGATGAAGGTAAACAGGGAATCGTAGCGGACCTGCTCAATGAGGCTGATGGTTTCTTCAAATTCTTCCGCTGTCTCGCCAGGGAAACCAACGATCACATCGGAGGTCAGTACCAGCTCCGGCATGACAGCTTTGGCGTAGCGCACCAGCTCCAGATACTTTTCCCGGTCATAATGGCGGTTCATCGCCTTCAGTACACGGCTGGAGCCGGACTGGAAGGGAAGATGCAGCTGCTTGGCGATCTTTGGGGAGGAAGCCATGGTATCAAACAGCTTTTTGCCGGCGTCTCTGGGATGGCTAGTCATAAAACGAATGAGAAAATCTCCGGGAATCTGGGCGATCTTTGCCAGAAGATCGGAAAAATCCATCCCTGCGTCCAGATCCTTGCCGTAGGAGTTTACATTTTGTCCCAGCAGCGTGATCTCCTTTGTGCCGCCTTCAATGAGTGCTTTGCATTCTGCAAGGATATCCTCCGGTTGCCGGCTTCTTTCCCGTCCCCGGACATAGGGAACGATGCAGTAGGTGCAGAAATTGTTGCAGCCGTACATAATAGATACCCATGCCTTGAGGGTGTTGTCCCGCAGCTGGGGAAGCCCCTCGGCAATCGAGCCGGGCTCGTCTTCGGTAAAAAAGGTACGCTTTCCTACAGTCAGCACCCGGTGCAGCAACTGGGGAAACTGCCACAGGTGATGGGTAGAGAACACGCCGTCTACATGGGGATAGCTTTTCTTGATCCGTTCTACCACCTGGCTTTGCCCAGCCATGCAGCCGCACAGGAATATCTTCTGTCCCGGATGCCGACGCTTGGTATGGGTCAGCGCGCCCAGATTGCCAAATACGCGCTGCTCGGCGTGCTCACGGATGGCACAGGTGTTCATAACGACCACATCTGACCCTTCGGCGGTATCGGTAATGCGGTAGCCGCTTTCACTTAAAATACCCCGGATGCGTTCAGAATCGGCTTCGTTCTGTTGGCAGCCATAGGTTTCCACATAGGCAGAAGGTACGGTATCGCGTTCGTGCCAGTAGGCACGGATCTTATCACAAAAGGCAAGCTGGGCTTCCAGCGATTCCTTTGAAATAACGGTGGTTTTTGTGTTCATGTGCTTGCTCCTCAGGTTTATACTATCTCAACAATAAATAATAGCATTTTTTATGGTTTTTTGCAAGACCGGATGATGCGAAGCGAAACATTTTACCATTAAATTCTTGCAATTGTATCGGCAGCGTGGTAAACTGTGCTTATCAATTCCCAAATGGGAGAAAGAGGCAACTGATGAATTGTAAGTATTGTCATGTAGAAGTGGGCGAGGAGCATAAGTTTTGTCCCTACTGCGGAAAGCGGCTGAGCGAGGAGCAGGTGCTTGTCGCGGAAGAAACGGAAGTGCCGGAAGCGGATATTGTATATGAGGAAACAGGAATGCCTGTACAGAGCGAGCTGGCAGAGGAAAAGCCGAAGAAAAAGGTGTGGCCCATCGTGTTGGCGGCCGTCGGTGCGGTGGTGGTACTGGCTGTGCTTGCGATCCTTTTACTGCAAGCTTTTGGGGTAGACCTGAAGCCTAAGGCAAACGATGTTTTGTACAAGGAAAGCTATACGGTGGAGGATGACCAGGCGGTAGAAAAGGGAGATACCGTGGTCGCTGTCAGCGATGGCGGCGAGCTGACAAACGCTGAGCTGCAGATCTATTACAACTGGCAGGTGCTGTATTTCCTTAACAGCGATTTCTATAGCTACTACAGCAGCTATATCGGTCTGGATCACTCTGCACCGCTGGATGAGCAGACCTGCTACTTTGACGAAGCTATGACCTGGCAGCAATACTTTATGGAAAGTGCCATTGAGACCTGGCAGAATTATCAGTCCGTTTCCCGGTTAGCGGAAGAGGCAGGGTATACCATGGATGCTGAAACCCAGGCGGTGCTGGACGCGCTGCCTGACAGTCTGGCAGAGGCGGCAACAGAAAACGGATTTGAAAGCACCGATGTCTACCTGCAGGACATGTTCGGACCCGGCTGCACTTTGGATGTATACATGAACTATGCGCGGTTGGTATATCTGGCAGATTCGTATTATGAAGTGCTTTACGCACAGCATGTACCGACAGATGCAGAGGCGGAGGCGTACTTTACGGAGAATGAGGGCGCTTATTCTGCAGACGGCATCACGAAGGAAAGCGGTCTGGTTTCCAGTGTGCGGCATATCCTGCTTGGGGTAGAGGGCGGCACAGAGGATGCTGAGGGCAATGTTACCTATTCCGACGATGAGTGGGCTGCCTGTTACGCCAAGGCGGAAAAGATCTACAATGACTGGAAGGCAGGAGAGGCAACGGAGGAAAGCTTTGCACAGCTGGCAAGCACCTGTTCCGAGGATACCGGCTCTACCCAGACAGGCGGTCTGTACGAAGGGATTTCTTCGGCCTCCAGCTATGTGGATGATTTCCGCAGCTGGGCAGTAGACATGAGCCGTCAGCCCGGTGACACGGGTATCGTCCAGTCTACCTTTGGCTATCATATCATGTACTTTGTCAGCGGTGAGGCGGAATGGCTCAGCACCGCCCGTAACGATCTGCACAACGAGCGCATCAATGCACTGCTTGAGGATGCTGCTGTAAAGTGGCCCATTAAGGTCAACTACAAAAAGATATCCCTTGCCGCATGGAGCCTTTGAGCTTATAGAAAAAACCTGCCGCGTTGCGGCAGGTTTTTTTACCAATCGGGAGTGACTGTTTCGCCCATAGGGACGCTGGAGAAGATCTCCTTTGTGATGGCACGGTACTGTGCTATATCTGTGGTCTTTCGCAGTTGCTTAAAGAGCTTGTCGCCACCGTTAAACCGGGCACGCAAATAGCGCCAGTTTTCCTTCAGCCGGAACATGGCGTTCCGGGATCCGCCAAACGCCTCCAGATATGCCTCCAGCAGCTCGTCATGGAAAGCCGCCAATGTCTGCACATTGGTATCCTTCTGTGAAAGCATACCGGGATCGGCGATCAGTCCCCGACCTAGCATGACCGTATCCACCTGTGGGTATTGGGCGCAGAGAGATTCGATCTGTTCCCGGCTGCACAGGTTGCCGTTGTAGCATATCGGTGCCCGGCTATGTGCCAATGCGTACGCAAAGGATTCCATGTCCACGCTGCCGCTGTAAAAGGCGCTGCGTACCCTGGGATGGACTGTCAGCTCCTTGATGGGGTAACGGTTAAAGATGTCCAGAAGACAGGAAAACTCCTCCGGGTCGGTAAAGCCCAGCCGGGTTTTTACGGAAATATCTGTAGCTGCGCGGGAAAAGACGGTGTACAGAAAGCAATCCAGCCTGTCCGGATCCCTGAGCATTCCGGAACCCTTTCCCTTGGCAGTTACCGTGCCGGAGGGACAGCCCAGGTTAAGATTGACCTCTGAATAGCCCAGCTCGGCGCACTGCTGCGCCATCCATAGAAAGTCCTCAGGTTCTTTGGTGAGTATCTGGGGGACAACGCAGAATCCCAGGGAGTCTGCCGGGGGCAGCTCCCGCTGCTCTCTGGGTGTCAGTGACCGGTGGACAGACGGGGAGAGGAAGGGCGTAAAGTACTTGGTAATACCGGGGAAATATTTGTGGTGCAGCTGCCGGTAGATGCAGTCTGTCAGTCCCTCCAGGGGTGCGAAATAATAATGCATATGTATTTCTCCGTGAAAACAGGGTGCGCATTGCGCACCCTGTAATGTTTAGATCTCCATGATAACAGGCAGGATCATGGGGTTGCGCTTGGTGGTCTTGAACAGATAGCTGCTAAGGTCGTTTTTGATGGCGGTTTTGATCGCCGACCAATCCCGGACCCGCTTGCGACCGCAGCGCTCTATGGCTTCCATCGCTACATTGCGAAGCTCCTCCATGAGCTCCTCGGATTCCTTGACATAGATGAAGCCCCGGGTGATGATATCTGGACCGGAGATCACAGAGCCGTCCTGGCTGGACAGGTTAACACATACCACGATCATGCCGTCCTGTGCCAGATGCTTTCTGTCCCGCAGTACGACACTGCCAACATCACCGACACCGGTGCCGTCTACAAACACCTTTCCCGCAGGGACAGTCCCACCCAGCTTGCAGGTCTTGCCGGAGAGCTCGATTATATTACCGATCTCGCTGATACATACATTCTTAGGTGCGACGCCCATCTGCACCGCCAGCTTGCCGTGGATACGCAGATGCCGCTGTTCGCCGTGTACCGGGATGAAGAACTTGGGCTTACACAGGGCGTGGATGATTTTCAGCTCCTCCTGACAGGCGTGTCCGGAAACATGCAGCCCTTCGCTCTTTTCGTAGACAACATCCGCACCCTTGCGGTAAAGCTCGTTGATGATCCGGGAGACAGCCTTTTCGTTGCCGGGGATGGCAGAGGCGGAGATGATGATTCTGTCGCCTGCCTGCAGCTCGATCTGCTTATGGGTCGAGAATGCCATACGGTACAGGGCAGACATATTCTCGCCCTGAGAGCCGGTGGAAACGATGACGACCTTGTTCTTGGGAAGGCTCTTGATCGCGGCGAGGTCCACGATGGTGCCGGCAGGCACCTTCAGATAGCCCAGCTCCTGGGCGACCTTGAGCATATTTTCCATGCTGCGTCCGGTGACGGCAACCTTTCTGCCGTAGCGGTGGGCGGTTGCCAGCACGGACTGGATGCGGTGCATATTGGACGCAAAGGTGGTGACGACGATTCGCTGGTCACAGTTTTTGAACTGCCGGTCAAGCCCTTCAGCGACGATGTTCTCGCTGGGGGTATAACCGCCCCGTTCCACATTGGTGGAGTCGCACAGCAGCGCCAGAACGCCATTGTTGCCCAGCACGCCCAGTCGGGCAAGATCGGTCATGCCGTCCGTGGCGGTGGGGTCGATCTTGAAGTCGCCGGTCATGATCACTGTACCCACAGGGGTGTGAATAGCAAACGCCACAGCGTCCGCGATGGAATGGTTCACATGGATAAACTCCACGGTAAAGCAGCCTGCCTTGACCACATCTCCCGGCTTGTGGGTGATAAGCTTGACTGCGTCGGCGAGACGGTGCTCTTCCAGCTTCAGCCGGATCAGACCGTTGGTCATAGCAGTGCCGTGGATAGGGCAGCTTACCTGCTGCATGCAGTAGGGGATCGAACCGATATGATCCTCATGTCCGTGAGTAATGAACATACCCCGCAGCTTTTTCGCATTCTGTACAAGATAGGAAAAATCCGGGATGACCAGATCTACACCGTACATATCCTCCTCTGGGAAGCCTACGCCGCAGTCAATGACGATCATATCCTTGCCGTATTCCAGTACGGTGATATTCTTACCGATCTCGTCCAGACCGCCCAAAGGGATGATCTTTAATTTCTCAGCCAAATATAATACTCCTTTCAAAATGGACACAACAAAACAGGCAGCCGCCGGCTGTCCGTGCAGCCCTGTAACGCTGCCGTGAAAGCCGAAAACGCCCACTGATGTTTGTTAAATTGCGGTTGCTCAGGATGCAGAACCTGACGCACTGTAAAGACAGTATACCACATTTTGCCCCAATTGTACACATTTATTTTTCGGCATCAGACGACGCAAAGCGCTTTTGTCCGGAAAAAGGCAAAAATGCAGTTGCACCTTTGCTGTTGATTTGCTATAATGAATAAAATTGCGATTATTATAGGCTTTGTGCGCGACGGTGCAGGAGGTGCCTGATTTGAATAAAAAGCTTGAAAAACTTCTCAATCCCAATATGGGCATCTATTTTTGCGTGATGCTGGGCTTTGGAATCGCCGCGGTGCTTGCGCAGGCGTATATTCTGGGTGCTGTGGAGTTGGCGCTCTCCCTGGTATTGTTGGCTGCGTATTTGCTCCACCGTGCTTATCGCCGCAAGCAGCTACAGACATTCGTTCAGAAGGCGGCAGACATGCAGACGGCAGGGCAGAGCACAGACAGTCCGTTTCCGATGGCGGTGCTGAAGCTCTCTGACGGAAATATCGTTTACGCCAATGAAGCCTTCACACAGCTGACCGGATTGCGGGATACCTTGCGTGAGTGCAGTATCGATGCGCTGCTTCCCGGCTTCACAACGGACTGGATCGCCTCCGGAAAAACGGAGTATCCCTATGATGTGACCATTGCGCAGCGCCGTTACCGGATCTATGGCAGTCCCGTCCGACTGGATGAGAACTGGGCGACACCTCTTGGGGTGCTGTACCTTACGGATCTGACAGAGCTTTATCAGGTGCGCGATGAATATATCCGATCCCGTCCTGTTGTCTCTATCATCCTGGTGGACAATTACGATGAGCTGACCCGGAATATGTCTGAGGGAGCTGCTTCGGGTCTGGATGCCCGCATCAACAACACCATCATGCGCTGGGCGCAGAATTACCACGGCCTGCTGCGCCGGCTGGAAAAAAACCGCTACCTGCTGGTCTTTGAAAAACGGGATCTGAAGCAGGCAACGGACTCAAAATTTTCTATTTTAAGTGAGATACACGAGATCACAGCGCCATCCGGTCTTGCAGCTTCCATTTCCTTTGGCTTAGGCGTGGATGCTCAGACATTTGAGGAGGGCTATCAGTTTGCTGCGTTGGCTATCGAGATGGCACTCAGCCGCGGCGGTGACCAGGCAGTTGTCAAGGACCGGCTGAACTTTAATTTCTACGGCGGTCGCAGAAAGGAAACGGAGCGCCGCAGCAAGGTCCGTTCCCGGGTCACAGCCAATTCTCTGATGGAGCTGATCGGCGGAAGCAGCCAGGTTTTCATCATGGGACATAAGCTGGCAGACCTGGACGCGGTCGGTGCGGCAATGGGCATTGCCTGTCTGTGCCGGAAAAAGGGTAAGCCTGCCCATATCGTGATCGATCAGGAGAACAATGCAGCCCAAAGGCTTGTTGCGGAGATCATCCGGGAGCCGGAATACAAAAATGTATTCATAACCGGCGAGGATGCCCTTTTGCTGTGTGACAGCCGAAGCACGCTGATCGTTGTGGATACCAACCGCCCGGACCAGGTGGAATTCAGACCCCTGCTGGAAGCGGCACCCAGGGTTTGTGTAGTGGACCACCATCGCCGCGCAGCGGATTATATCGATCCGGTCGTTGTGAATTTCCATGAGCCATACGCTTCCTCTGCCTCCGAGCTTGCCACAGAGCTTTTGGAATACGCAGTGGAGAAGGACGATGTGCTGCCTATTGAGGCGAAATCCCTGCTGGCTGGTATCGTGTTGGATACGAAGAACTTCAATGTCCGTACCGGCGAGCGCACCTTTGAGGCGGCGGCATATCTGCGGCAGCTGGGCGCTGATACTGTGGCAGTGAAAAAGCTTATGCAGAACGATTTTACACAGACGTTGGAAAAGCATAAGATCATTGAAGCAGCCCGTCTGTACCGGCAGCAGATCGCGATTGCGGCGCTCAACAGCAGTACTTCCCGGGCTTTGGCTGCCCAGGCGGCGGACGAGCTTTTGAATATTTCCGGGATCACGGCATCCTTTGTACTTTATCCACAGGATAGGCAGGTAATCGTTTCTGCCCGTTCTATCGGAGATGCCAATGTGCAGATGATCCTGGAGCCGCTTGGCGGCGGCGGAAATTCAGCCACTGCCGGCGCACAGATATGTGACAGCACCGTCAAGGAAGTGCTGGATCGCCTGATCGCCTCTATTGATCAGTATTATGAAACCTAAAAGGAGATTTTAGATATGAAAGTGATTTTACTTCAGGATGTAAAAGGTAAGGGCAAGAAGGGACAGATGCTGGAGATCTCTGTCGGCTACGCCAGAAATTACCTGTTGCCCCGGAAACTGGCTGTAGAGGCAACTGCCGATGCGGTGAATACCAAGAAAATGAATGATAAGGCGGCTGCGGAAAAGGCGGCAAAGGAGCGCGCCGAGGCTGTTGAGGTGTCTAAAAAGCTGCGGGAAATGACCTTGGTGGTGACTGCCAAGGGCGGTGGCGCAGGCAGATTGTTTGGCTCTGTGACCAACCAGGAGATCGCAGATGCCTTGAAGGAAAAGTCCGGCATTGCCCTGGATAAGCGCAAGATCGTCATTGCTGATCCGATCAAAAACATCGGCACTTATACTGTCCAGTGCAAACTGGGCTATGAGATCACGGCACCTTTGACTGTGAAAATTGAAGAAGCCTGAATAAGAGAAATACGAAAGAGAAAGGAAAACCGGCATGGATGAAGAACTGAACGCCAGACAGCTGCCCCATTCCTTAGAAGCGGAGCAGGCAGTGCTGGGTTCGATATTGATCGACAGCCGCTGTCTGACGGATGTGATCGGTATTGTGCGCGCTGAGGATTTTTACCTGCAGCAGAATAGGGAGATCTATTCGACCATCTACACCATGTTCAACTTCTCCCAGACCATTGACCCGGTCACCGTTCTGGATAAAATGAAGGAGCTGGGTGTCCACCGGGATGACTCCCGGGACTACATCCTGCAGCTGATGGAGATCACGCCTACAGCAGCAAATGCTGTCCGCTACGCAAATATCGTGCGGGAAAAGGCAATGCTCCGGGGACTTGCAGACGCTGCCACAGATATTTCCGAAATGGTTTCCACCCAGGTGGGCACACCGTCGGAGATCCTGGAAAGCGCGGAGAAAAAGATCTATGCTCTGCGCAAGGGCGAACGGGGCGATTCCTTAGAGCATATCGGCACGACGTTACACAAGGTGTTTGAAAGGCTGACAGAGCTCAGTGAGTCGGATTCTGCTATTCCCGGACTTTCTACGGGTATGCGGGATCTGGATGTCAAGATCAACGGTCTGAACAGATCGGACCTTTTGCTGTTGGCAGCCCGTCCGGCAATGGGTAAAACAGCCTTTGCGCTGAACCTGTGTCTGAATGTGGCGAAGAAATACAAACAGACGGTTGCGATGTTCTCTCTGGAAATGTCCCGGGAGCAGCTTGCTATGCGCCTGCTGTCCATAGAAAGCTTTGTGGATAGCCAGAAGATGGCGACGGGCAAGCTGGCAGAGGATGAGTGGACCAAGCTGAGCATGGCTGCTGCGGCGTTAAGCCAGACGGACATCCGGGTGGATGACAACCCTGCGATTACGGTTGCGGAAATGAATGCAAAGCTGCGCCGGGTGGAAAATCTGGGGCTTGTCATTATTGACTATCTGCAGCTGATGAACGGCTCCGGCTACGGCAAGGGCGGTGAAAGCCGCGTCAATGTAGTCAGTGACATCTCCCGAAGCCTTAAGATCATGGCAAAGGAGCTGAATGTTCCTGTTGTGTGTTTGAGCCAGTTGTCCCGTGGACCGGAGAGCCGCACGGATAAGCGCCCTATGCTCTCAGATCTGCGTGAATCCGGTGCGATCGAGCAGGATGCAGATGAGGTCCTGTTCCTGTACCGTGACGAATACTACAACGAAAATACCGAGGATAAGGGCGTTGCGGAATGTATCGTAGCCAAGAACCGACACGGAGAGGTAGGCACGGTAAAGCTGCAATGGATCCCGCAGTACCAGACCTTTACAGACCGGGAGTGGAAGCATGCTCAATAGGCTCCAGACCTTCCTGCGTCGTTATGATATGCTGCAGCCGGGAGATACGGTGGTATGCGCGGTATCCGGCGGCGCGGATTCTGTCGCGCTACTGTTTGCCCTGTATTTGCTGCGGGAAAAGCTGCAGATCAGCCTTTGCGCTGCCCATTTTAACCATCACCTGCGGGGCGGGGAATCGGACCGGGACGAGGCGTTTGTACGGGATCTTTGCGATCGCTTTCATATTCGTCTGTATGTTGGCTGCGCAGATGTCGTCCCCGGCAAAAAAGGTCTTGAGGCAGCGGCACGCAATGCCAGGTATGGGTTTTTGAAGACTCTCCCCGGCAAGATCGCTACAGCCCATACGGCAAATGATAACGCGGAGACAGTGCTGATGCACATGGTGCGGGGCACAGGTCTGAAGGGACTTGGGGCGATCGCACCGGTCAACGGCAATGTGATTCGTCCCATGCTGGGTATTACCCGGAAAGAGGTCCTTGCTTTCTTGGCGGAATACAATCTTAGCTATGTTTCGGACAGCTCCAATGATACGGATGCGTTCTTGCGCAACCGCCTGCGGCATCATGTCATGCCGCTGCTGGAGCAGGAGAATCCCCGCTTTGCGGAAAATATGTCCGCAATGGCGCTTCGCCTGCGAGAGGACGAGGCAGTATTGCAGCGGTTATCCGAAGAAGATAACCATACGGATATCAACCAATTGCGTCAGATGTCGGATGCCCACCGCGCCCGGCGGTTGACCGCTTTTTTGAAATCCTGCGGTGTACGGGAACCGGAGGCGGAGCATATCCGTCTTGCGGAAAGTCTGGTGTTCTCCGAAAAGC
>JAZSHB010000047.1:0-8225 GCA_045533015.1 Faecousia sp. | reverse complement strand
AACATCTGCCTCATCGGTGAGGAGGTCGCTGCCAAGAAGCTGTCCCTGGCTGCTCTGGCTGACCAGATCGCTGAATCCGTGGCCTCCCGTGCCGCCAAGGGCTGGAACTTTGGCGTTGCCATCATTCCCGAAGGCATCGTGGAATTCGTTCCCGTGTTCTCCGTGCTGATCGCTGAGATCAACGAGCTGCTGGCAGGTTCTAAGGCCGACGCCTTCAATGCCCTTCCCACCTGGGAGGAAAAGTATGCCTTCATCCAGGCGGGTCTGACCAAGGAATCCATGGAAGTCTTTGCCATCTTGCCCCAGAGCATTCAGCAGCAGCTGTTCCTGGAGCGTGATCCCCATGGCAATGTCCAGGTTTCTCTGATCGAGTCCGAAAAGCTGTTCTCCGCAATGGTCAAGGAAAACCTGGCTGCCCGGAAGGCTGCCGGTGCTTACAGCGGCAAGTTCTCTCCCCTGCACCACTTCCTGGGCTACGAGGGACGCTGTGCCTTCCCCTCCAACTTTGATGCGGACTACTGCTACAGCCTGGGCTACAACGCCTTTATGCTCATCCAGTACGGCTATACCGGATACCTGTCCAAGGTCTCCAACCTGTCGCAGCCTGCGGAGGAGTGGGTCGCCGGCGGTATGCCCATTACCAAGATGATGAACATCGAGCGCCGCCACGGCGCGGACAAGCCGGTCATCCGTAAGGCACTGGTGGAGCTGGAGGGCAAGCCCTTTAAGTTCTTCGAGGCAAACAGAGACCAGTGGGCGGTTGAGACCTGCTATGTCTATCCCGGTGCGATTCAGTACTTCGGACCCAGTGAGGTCTGCGATCTGACCACCCAGACCCTTGCGCTGGAGCAAGCCTGACCAAACCTATAAAAGCATAAAAAGGGCGCTGCCGCGGCAGCGCCCTTTAGAGTGTCAAAAAAGCCACAAACTGTCAAAATGGATATTTGGCGGTTTGGGGTATTTTTCTAGACACGCTACAGATCAAACAATAAACCTTGTAGGGGCGTGCATTGCACGCCTGGAACGGGCGATCGATGATCGCCCCTACAGCGCAACCCGGTCTCTACCGTACCTATGTACGCCGACGAGCCCGGGTTGCTTGTCTTTGGGGCTTCCTTGACCTCTGGCAGTCTGTCGAAAAATAAGTTTTTCGACAGACTGAAGAGCGCTGCCGCGGCAGCGCTCTTTTTGCGTCTTCAAAGCATAGTTTATCTCACAGCTCTTCCAGGTAGACAACACCGGGGATGGTGCGAATCTGCTCCAGGACCTCCAGATGGTTTTGCCGTTTTTGAAGCCTTAGTGCGGAAATATAAGTACGGATGCCATGATCCTGCTGGGCATCGTGCTCCCGCTGGGTGTCCCGAATCTCGATATCCCGGCTTCGGACCTCCCGGAGAAAATCGCCTAAGGAAAGGGTGTTGTCCAGCTCCACATATATCTCCAGGCGTGTGGTTTTCCGGTGCATACTGTTGTCCATTCTCTGCAGCAGCGTCATGACTGTGAACACCGCAAGTCCACCCACGATGGCAGCCTCATAGAAGCCTACACCGATGGCAAGTCCAACGCCCGCGGCAGCCCAAAGACCGGCGGCGGTGGTCAGACCCTTGATCTGGTTACGGCGGGTGACGATGATGGTGCCGGCACCCAGAAAGCCGATGCCGCTGACTACCTGCGCGCCCATGCGTACCGGGTCGCCGGTGCCATAGACCTGGCAGACATATTGGTTGGTCAGCATGATAAGACAAGCGCCCAGACACACGACCATGTAGGTGCGAAGACCGGCAGGGCGGTTTTTCAGCCCCCGTTCCAGTCCGAGCATACCGCCGATGACGATGGACACAACGATTCGAAGCACAACGGCAAGAAGTGTGATTTCTCTGATTTCCATTGGGATATCCTCCTTTTTGTTTTGGTCTAGGAGTTTATGATCTGATGATCGGAAATATGCTGCAGCTCCCGCTTCTGGCAGGTGAACAGCAGTACCTGCTTGTCCTGGGCTTCCTGCTGCAAAATGGCGATCGCCGCGCAGAGGCGGTCATCATCGAAACGCACCAGGGCATCGTCCAGGACCAGGGGGGCGCGGGGCGTCAGCTCTGCGGCGACGGCAAGACGGAGGGCAAGGTACAGCTGATCAGCTGTGCCGTCGCTGCGCCACAGGGCTGTACGCAGGGTGTCCTCGGTCTGGGAGCCGGCGTGTACGCTCAGATCCTGGGTCAGCTGCAGCCGGTCATACCTGCCGCCGGTCAGCTTGCTGAAAAGTACCTGCGCCCGTTGGGCGATCCGGGGGGCGAACCGCCGCTGCAGTTCGTCGGAGGCAGCACCCAGCGTTTCAAGGGCAATGGTCAGGGCGCAATAGGTGTCCTCCAGCTTTTCAATGCGCCCGTTTACATCGCGCAGTTGCTCACAGAGCACATCCTCCTGCCCAAGGCTTTCCATCTGCCCCATGCATTGACCCAGCCGCAGCTGCAGCTGCCGGTGCTGAGCAGTAACATTTGCCAGGGTGCGCTGGGTATCCGGGGCGGAGAGGGTAAGCGTATCCGGCTGCGCCGGAGGCGGGGCGACCTTTGCTACCGCAGCCAGGGCATCTGCGTGCTGCTTCGCCTGGTCAAAGCGGTACTGTGCCTCTTGCAGCTGTCCGTGGGCGGCAAGAATGCTTTTTTGTTCTGTGATACATTCTGCGATGGGTCTGCCGCCGGTCAGCTGCCGGCTTTTCTCTGTCAGTGCAGCCTTGCGGCTGCGAAGACTGTCGTTTAAGGTCTCATAAACGGTGGTGCGCTGGGAAAATGCCGCGAAAGCGTCCATGTAGTCCTGCGCAAGGGATACCCACTGCTGGGGTTCCAGAGTGCCGTAACGGGCACAGACCGCCTGACGGTCTCGCAGCTGCGCGGCTTTGTTTTTCCGATGTACCAATAAAAGCATAGCTGCCAACAGCCCGAAGGGAATGGCAAGAAACCATTTCACAAACGCCAGACCGATGGCTGCGAGCAGGCTTAGGAGCGCCAGCACCGGCAGTACCGCAGACACGGGCTTGCTGAGCATAGCAAGGGCTGACTGATCGCTTTTTGCCTGCTGGAGCGCCTCACTTCCGGACATACCTGCAAAGGGCGCAGGTGCCTCCGGAGCATCCGGCAGCTGGGGAAGGACCTCCGCCTCCAATGCTGCCCATTGCAGCTGCAGCTGTTCCAGCTGCTGCAGCGTCTGCTCGGTGTCCTGCCTTAGGGGCAGCGTATCGCAGCGTGCCTGCAATTGGGTCAGCTCATTTTGCGCCTGCCGGCAGGCAGCTTTTGCTGCCGCGACCTTTTCTGCGTCTGCGGCAAAAGCGGCATAGGCAAGGGCGGCTGCGTGGTTTTCCAGCGCCTGCAGCTGGTTCTCCAGCTGGGTCTGCTGGGTTTGCAGCTGCTGGGTCTGGGACTGCAGCTGCTTGAGTTGCTGCAGCTTTCCTGCAAGGGCATCCCGCTGGGCTTCTGCCTGGGGAAGCAGACCGGTTTTGTTATGGCGGCAGCGGTTTTTCAGATCCTTGAGCTTCTGCGCCAGGGCATCGGCGGCATCGTTCTCGTCTCCGGTGGTCACCAAGGCGTTGAGCCTGCGCCGCAGCGATTCGTCCTGGGTCACCGGCAGATCGGTCAGCCGGAGGAAGGCGCAACGGGTAAATACGCTTTTTTCCACCCCCAACAGCACCTCGCCGCAGTTGGCGGCAGTCAGCTGGGGAACATCCAGACCGCTTTGGGTCTCGTAGGCGCGGAAATCACCAAAAATGCTGCGCCCCTTGGTGCGCCGTTCGATGGTAATATCCCTGCCGTTCCAGTTCAGGTCCATACGCCCGGACATGGGTTCGCCGGACCAGGGGGCGTAGCGCTCCTTGTCCGCCAGGGTGGTCTGGGTCGTGCGCTCCCGGGTGTCAATGCCGTAGAGCATGGCGACCAGGAAGGCACACCAGGTGCTTTTTCCCCACTCGTTGGGGGCGTGGATCACATTCAGCCCCGGCTTCAGCGTCAGGGTCTGATGGGAAAGCTTGCCGAAGGTGGCGGTCATGGAATAGATTCTCACGGAAGGACCACCTCCTGTCCGTCCAGAAGCTGCCGGGAGAGCTGTGCGGCAAGCAGGACCTGCCGTTTTTTTGTCTCGTCATCCGTCCCGTGTGCTTCGTGGAGCAGCTTAAAGTAGATTCCTTCAAAGGTGTCTTCACCGGCACTGCCCCACAGATCCACGGGGGGCGTGGTCCTGTCCCGCAGCACCAGATTGGGGAACGCGGAAAATTCGGCTTTCAAAGCAGCCAGATCCAGCGGCTCACTGGGACCCGTGAGGGTGATGCGGTAGAAGTCCTGGCTGCCGACCGGGGGCAGCAGGCAGGATAGGGGCTGGGTCGCCGGCAGCGTCAGATCATAAAATCTGGGCGTGTCCAGGGGCACGAACCGGGCAGCGGTTTCCCCGCCTACCGTAACGATCAGTGCGCCTTTTTCACCCTGCTCGTCATAGCCCTTGCCCATGGGGCAGCCGGGCCAGGCACACAGGGTCTTGCCGGCACGGAATTGATCTGCCTTGTGGATATGTCCCAGCGCCAGGTAGTCAAGACCGGAGCGCTCCACCTGCCCGGTGGTGATAGGGCAGTAGGGGGAGCTTACCTGTGTGGGATCGCCGTGCAGCACACCGATGGCATGCTGCTCGGTCTGGGTGGCATGGAAGCCCTCCAAAAGACCTGGGCAGTCCATGCCGGAAAAGCCTGCACCGTACACCCGGCAGTCAAGCTCCGCGACAGCTGCGGATTCTATCACCGGGCGGGTGAAAATATGCACATTGCCAGGGAAGGATTCCCGCAGCCATGGGCTGTCTGTACCTACAAAATCGTGATTGCCCGGGGCGATGAACACCGGGACGGCAGCCTCCTCCAGGGCATCGCGCAAGCGCTGCACAGAGCCTTGGGTGTAAGGACCGTCAAACAGATCGCCGGAGAGCAGCAGCAGATCGCATCCCTCGGCACGGCAGAGGGCTGCAATTTGATTGGGAATTTCAGATAGCGCCTGGCGCAGCAGCTGGGTCTGCTCCGTGCTGTGCTGCAGCAGTGGCGCATCCAGGTGCCAGTCGGCACTGTGAAGCAGCTTAAGCATATATATCGACCCTTTCTGCCTTGCGGCAAAGTCCGGTATCCGTGTCAATGGTGAAAAGCACAGCCTCCAGTTTGGTTTCGCCCTCTGCCCAACGGTAGCGCTCAGGCAGATCCCCACGGAATTTGGCAATGGAAAGTCGGGGCTGGATGCCCAGAACGGAATGCTTAGGACCGGTCATGCCCAGATCGGTCACATAGCCGGTACCCTTGGGCAGGACCTGCGCGTCTGCTGTGGGTACATGGGTGTGGGTGCCCCAGAGGGCGCTGACTCTGCCGTCGAGCATATAGCCCATGGCGAGCTTTTCAGAGGTCGCCTCGGCGTGCAGCTCCACAAGAATCAGCCGGGCGTCCAGCTGCTTGAGGAGCTTTTCCACCTGCAGGAAGGGGTTGTCAGGGGTGTAATCCATATTGACACGACCCTGCAGGTCGATCACAGCTACCGGACCGAAGCGGGTCTCGTATACCCCCCAGCCCTGTCCCGGTGCCTGGGGTGCGTAGTTGGCAGGACGCAGGACCCGGCGGTTCTCGTCCAGATAATCCACCAGCTCCCGTTTGCCGAAGGTATGGTTACCCATAGTGATCACATCCGCACCGGCATCAAAAATATCCTCTGCCTGGTTGGGGGTCATACCCACCACAGCTGCGTTTTCGCCGTTGACGACCACAAAATCCGCGTCTGTCTGCTTTTTCAGCTGCCGCAGGGAGGTGCGGATCCGGTCCATCCCGGGATTACCCACCACATCACCCACAGCCAATACCTTGAAATCCATAATGCTTCCCTTTCGTCTGTTATTATCCATATTATATATGAAAATGTCCCCCAATGCAAGCAAAGCATTGGGGGAGCGATCGGCAGTTACCGCTGATATTCAAATTCCAGATCGTAAATGCTTACCACATCGCCGTCCTGGATGCCCATTTCCTCCAAACGGGTGAACAGACCGCATTTACGCAGCTGCAGGTCGAAGTAGTTCCTGGATTCATAATCATCGAAATTGATATTCTGAATGAGTCGTTCCAGCCAGGCACCGCTGATGACCCAGGTGCTGCCCAGATGCTCGATCTCCATATCCGACGGATCCACAGGACCTTCGATGACCTCTACATACTCCGGCTCGTAAATGGTCACCGGAGGAAGGGTGCGCAGCTTTTCAGCCACCACACGCATGAGATTCCGTGTACCCTGTGTCGTGCCGGCGGAAATTTCGTACAATTCACAGCCGGCGGCTTCTACATGGGCGCGCAAGCGCTCCAGATTGTCCGATTCCGGCATCAGCAGGTCGCACTTATTGGCGGCGACGAGCATGGGACGCTCACTTAAGTCTATGCTGTAGTTTTTCAGTTCGGCGCAGGTGGCATCAAAATCCTCCACAGGGTCTCTGCCCTCGCTGCCGGAGACATCCACCACATGGACCAAAAGCCGGCAGCGGTCGATATGCCGCAGGAAGTCGTGACCCAGTCCTGCACCGTCGGCAGCGCCTTCGATGATACCGGGAATATCTGCCATAACAAAGGAGACACCCTCGTCCACATAGATGACACCCAGGTTGGGAAACAGCGTAGTAAAGTGATAGTTTGCGATCTTGGGACGGGCGTTGGAGGTCACAGACAGCAGGGTGGACTTGCCCACATTGGGGAAGCCGACCAGACCGACATCTGCCAAAAGCTTCAGTTCCAGAACGATATCGCGCTCCTGCCCCTTCAGACCGGCTTTGGCGAAGCGGGGAATCTGCCGGGTGGCGGTGGCATAGTGGGCGTTGCCCCAGCCGCCTCTGCCACCCTTGGCAATGATGAAATCCTCGCCGGTGGACATATCCACAATGATCTGACCGCTTTCTGCGTCCCGGACGACTGTACCCCGGGGGACCTGGATGATCAGCGGTTCGCCCCGTTTTCCACTCATATTTCTGCCCTGCCCGTTCTGACCGGATTGGGCGGCATACTTGCGTTTGTAACGGAAGTCCAGCAGGGTGCTGAGGTTGTCATTGACGCGCAGAATGACGCTGCCGCCGTGACCGCCGTCACCACCGTCCGGACCGCCGGAGGCAACATATTTTTCCCGGTGGAAGGCAACAGCACCGTCGCCGCCCCGTCCGCCGCAGACGGTGATGCGCACCTTATCTACGAACATTTCCATAAAAGTTCCTCCTTATAAAAAGGCACATACCTAATTGACAATTGACAATTGACAATTAAGGTGTCGGCATTGCCGACGATTACAATAATTCTCAATTCTCAATTTTCAATTCCCAATTAAAAACAGGGCTGCTGCATTTATGTGCAGCAGCCCTTAACAAGCAATACGGTACTTCGTGATTACTGCACGACGGCATACACGGAGCACTGACGGCGATCCTTGCCCTTGCGCTCGAACTTGACGGTACCGTCGATCAGAGCGAACAGGGTGTCATCACTGCCGATACCGACATTGACACCGGGATGGATATGCGTGCCTCTCTGGCGGACCAGAATGTTGCCGGCCAGAACGAACTGACCGTCAGCGCGCTTTACGCCCAGACGCTTAGCCTCGGAATCACGACCGTTCTTGGTAGAACCGCCGCCCTTATGGTGAGCGAAAAACTGAATACCAATCTTCAGCATGGTATTACACCTCCAAAACTTCGATATAATCAGGATGATCTTCCGCGATGGAGATCAGAGTCAGCATCAGCCCGGCAAGGACTGCCTGAACGGTCTCTTCTTCGTCGCAGGATGCCGGGAGGGTCAGCGTGACGCGGGCGTCTGCTTCCTTTACCCGGACTTTGGCTTTTGCGCCGCACACCTCGTTGATGGTGGCTTCAGCCATGGTAACAGCGGTGGAAACAGCTGCGCAGACGATATCGCTGCCGGCCTCGCTGTAGCCGCTGTGCCCGGAGACGGAGAACCCTGTGATTCTCTCATCCTCCATAAAAAACTCGCATCTTGTCATAATTACAGTGCGATCTTGGTGATTTCCACCTTGGTGTAAGGCTGACGATGACCCATCTTCTTCTTCTCGTTCTTCTTTGCTTTGTAACGGAAGACGGTGATCTTCTTAGCCTTGCCGTTCTTGACGACCTTCGCCTCGACGGATGCACCCTCTACAACGGGAGCGCCGATCTTGGAGTTTTCGCCGTCCAGC
>JAZSHB010000029.1:0-14660 GCA_045533015.1 Faecousia sp. | reverse complement strand
TCTTCATCTCTGCTGTTGACTCTGCCGCTGCCTATGCTGCCAAGAAGATGATCGATGACATCTGCTTCGTTCCCGAGGTGGGCAAGCTGTACTACGGCAAGGTCGTCCGCATCCTGCCCATCGGTGCTTTCGTTGTGATCGCCCCCGGCCACGACGGCATGGTCCACATCTCCAAGCTGGAGAACCGCCGCCTCGAGATGGTCGAGGATGTTCTGAACCTGGGCGATATGACCTGGGTCAAGTTCATGGGCTTCGACGAGAAGGGCCGCGCAAACTTCAGCCGCAAGGATGCACTGAAGGAAATGGAAGCCCAGCAGTAAGCATTTTAACGCTATAAAGCTGCCGTCCACGGACGGCAGCTTTTTTGTGCGGTTTTTATCAAAAAATATAAAGCATATATCTATATATCATCAGCGGGTCGGGGCGCAAGCCCATAACGATCCGTACATGTTTATGATAATGTTTTTGTTTTTTGCTTTTGTATTTGTATTTATTGTTGGTATCATGTGTAATACACTTTATACATATGTATAAGCTTGCGGTAATATGTACCTTTCGGGACGGTCTTGACTGTCCCCTAAAGCTTACGGTTCAGCGCAAAAAAAGCACCGTGTCTAAGACACGGTGCTTTTCGGTATGTTCTGTAAATTATGCCAGCTCAGCGAAGTACTTGATGGTGCGGACCATCTGAGAAACATAGGAGTTCTCGTTGTCGTACCAGGAAACGACCTGAACCTGAGTCTTGCCGTCGGGCAGAGCGCAGACCATGGTCTGGGTGGCATCGAACAGGGAGCCGTAACGCATGCCGATAACATCGGAGGAAACGATCTCGTCCTCGTTGTAGCCGTAGGACTCGGTAGCAGCAGCCTTCATGGCAGCGTTGATCTCAGCGACAGTCACAGCCTTGGAGCAGACAGCGTTCAGGATGGTGGTGGAGCCGGTGGGGGTGGGAACACGCTGTGCAGCGCCGATGAGCTTGCCGTTGAGCTCGGGGATGACCAGACCGATCGCCTTTGCAGCGCCGGTAGAGTTGGGAACGATGTTCACAGCGCAAGCACGGCTGCGGCGCAGGTCGCCCTTTCTCTGGGGACCGTCCAGAGGCATCTGGTCGCCGGTGTAAGCGTGGATGGTGCACATGATGCCGGACTCGATGGAAGCCAGGTCATTCAGAGCCTTAGCCATGGGAGCCAGGCAGTTGGTGGTGCAGGAAGCAGCGGAGATGATGTTGTCTTCCTTGGTCAGAGTCTCGTGGTTAACATTGTAAACGATGGTGGGCAGATCGTTGCCTGCGGGAGCAGAGATAACGACCTTCTTGGCGCCGGCGTCGATATGTGCCTGTGCCTTAGCCTTGGAGGTGTAGAAGCCGGTGCACTCCAGCACGACATCAACACCCAGCTCGCCCCAGGGCAGCTCAGCAGCGTTTGCCTTTGCGTAGATGGTGATCTTCTTGCCGTCGACAACGATGTTGTCTTCACCAGCCTCAACGACATGACCCTGTGCAGCGTAATTGCCCTGGGTGGAGTCGTACTTGAGCAGGTGTGCCAGCATCTTGGGGGAAGTCAGGTCGTTGATCGCGACGACTTCGTAGCCCTCAGCGCCGAACATCTGGCGGAAAGCCAGACGGACGATACGGCCAAAACCGTTGATTGCAACTTTAACAGACATAGTTTATTCCTCCATTAAATAACTTGCTGCATTGCAGCATTTTTAGACGGATGTATCCTTAGGGCACGATAGCCCCATACCATGCCATTATACTATAGAAAAATTCTGTTGTAAAGTAGCGGATTTGTAAAAATCCGGATTTTATTACCGATTAAAATTGGAACAGCTTACCAAATGCCCGTGTTATTTATCAAATAATGCTTCGATCTGTGCACGGGTCGCCGGGACACTGCCCTGGAATGCACCGGGCTTGCCGCCACCTCTCGCACCCAGGGTCTTGCGCAGCTGTGCGCCCAGCTGTTCTACTGTGCCGTGCATGTTCACAAGACAGACGGTATAGCCCCGGTCATCTGAACCGGAGAACACCGCCGCGGTGCCGCCGCAGCTTTGGGCAAGCTTTTCTGCCAGCTGACGCGTCTGCGCCGGCTCCAGGTTGTCGGTAAAATAAACGGCATCCCCGCAACCGGCAAAGCCTGCTGCAATACGGTCAAAAATTTCCCGCTGCAGCGCCTCTGCCCGGTATTTTTCTGCCGCCAGCTGCTCGTTCATACGCTGGGCAGCCGCCCCGGTCTCCATGGGTTTTGCGGAAAAAGCCTGACTGACAAGCTTGTTTTGGGCATACACACGGTTGAGGATATCCAGCGCCCTTGCGCCGCACGCCATCTCCATGCGGACCCCCTGGTGGAATTTGACGCAGGACAGCAGCTTGATAATGCCGATCTGCCCGGTGTGCTTTACATGGACACCGCAGCAGGCGCAGCTGTCCACCCCGGGGACCTGGACGATTCGCACCGGCCAGGGCAGCGCACGCTTTGTGCGGTAGGGGACATCCGGCAGCGCCTCCTGGCTGGGATACCAGCACTTTACCGGAAGATTCTCAAAAACCGCTTCATTGGCGCGCCTTTCGATCTCCGGCAGCGCCTGGGGAGGGATAGGAATATCAAAATCTACAGTCATCAGCTCCGCGCCCACATGAAAGCCTACATTTTGCGCGCCGAACATTTCGTGGATGATGCCGGAGACGATATGCTCACCGGTGTGCTGCTGCATCAGATCGAACCGCCGCTGCCAGTCGATCTCGCCGTCGGCGGCAGAACCCACAGGCAGCGCCCGGTCGCACAGGTGAACGATCTGTTCCCCTGCCTCCCGGACAGCCAGCACTTTGGCGTCGCCCAGGCTTCCTGTGTCACACGCCTGTCCGCCCCCCTCCGGGTAGAAGGCAGTGGCATCCAACACGACCTCCCAGCCGTCAGCTGTCTGTGTGCAGGCGAGCACCGTTGCAGTAAAGGTTTTTTGCATGGGATCCTCATAATATAATTTTCGTGTTTGCAAGATAACGCCTCTTTTCGGAAAAATGATTTCATTTGTCGCCAAGGGCGACACGATCGTTGTCTCCATTGTCCGTTATTTACCTTTTTCCTGGCTTATTGTAGCACAGGGGGCGGCGGTTTGCAACGGTGCGGGATTTTGTCGAGGAGTTTTGTTGGCGAACCTTCCTGTTTCGTGGTTTTTCTGGGACTTTACGCGGTAAAATGGTCCAAAAGTCCAAGGAGGAACAGGTTATGCAGTGTCAGAAATTAAAAACCTATATGGAATCGGGGCGGGTGGTATTTCTGCCGGCACGGGCGATTCGCCCCAATCCGCTGCAGCCGCGAAAGGTCTTCCGGGAGGAGGCGCTGGCGGAGCTTGCCGACAGTATCCGGCAGCACGGGATCTTGCAGCCTCTCTCTGTCCGGCGGGCAGGGACGAGCTATGAGCTCATTGCAGGAGAGCGGCGGCTGCGTGCCGGTATCCTGGCTGGGCTGACGGAGATACCCTGTATTGTGATGAATATGGACGACAGGGAATCCGGCATGACGGCGCTTGTGGAAAATCTTCAGCGGCAGGACCTGGATTTTATCGAGGAAGCCAAGGGTATTAGCCTGGTGATGGAGCAATGGTCTATGAGTCAGGAGCAGGCGGCACGGCTTTTGGGAAAAAGTCAGAGCAGCATTGCCAATAAGCTGCGGCTGCTGAAGCATTCGCCCCAGGTGCTGCAAGCGCTGCGGGAGGCGGGGCTTACGGAGCGTCACGCCAGGGCGCTGCTGCGACTGCCCACAGAACCGGAGAAGCTGAAAGCCATTGATACAATTGGGCGGCTGGGGATGAGTGTTGCCCGGACGGAGCGTTACATAGACCAGCTTCTGACTGCGCCGGAGGACAGACCGCTGCAGGCGGATGTAGGCGCTTTTCTGAAAAATGTCAGTCAGACCCTGACCCGCATCCAGCGGTGTGGCATCCCTGCCGTATCCGAGCGCCGGGAGACAGAAGACGAGATCGTTCTGACCATTACCATTCCAAAATAAAAAAACGGCAGGACCGGATAACGGTCCTGCCATTTGATGTATAAAGCCTTAGCCCTTTTCGTTATAGTCCGCGCAGAGCAGGTTCATAGCCTTGCAAAGCTTGTGCAGGTAAATGAAAGGACCCACGCCGATGCAGGAGCCCAGCACATTCCAGCCCCAGTAGGAGCCGGCGCCGAAGCTGTAGGAGATTCCGCGGCGGGACAGCTCGTTGCCGATACGGGCAGAGATCTTGTGCGCCCAGACGATGGTGCCGATTCCGCAAGTGATCGGACCGACCAGGAAGAACAGCAGGCAGTAGTGCATGGTCTTCTTGCCGTCGTAGCGACCGGCGATCGTGTTGATATCACTGGAGATGTTGGAATAGAGCACCAGTCCGTAGATACCGAAGGTGATCAGGCTCAGCAGAATGGTCTTGAGCCAGCCACGGTTGGTCTTAAGCTGTGCAACAGGGGCGGTGTTTACATTCTGTTCCATAGAAATATACCTCTCTTCATTTATTTACTGGGAACATCTTTATTATATAGAAAAGGGGCTTTCGTGTCAACGGAAAATCATTCTCCAAATTCCGTCAGTGCCAGCTTAAATGCGCCGTAGGCGCCGGCGTCGTTGCCCAGAGTTGCCAGGGCAAAGCGGACATCGTTGACCGCATGGAACACATATTTGCTGAAATGGCGCTGCACACCGTCCAGCAGCGGCTGTCCGGCTTTGCTGACACCGCCGCCCAGCACCACTGCCTCCGGATCGATCACATCGCAGATATTTGCAAGAAACTCTCCCATATAGGCATATACCTGCTCCAGAATCTCTCCTGCCAGCACATCTGAGGCAGCTGCCGCGTCGAACACATCCTTGCAGGTAAGTGTTTCTATGCTTCGCAGGGAAGAAGGCGTGTCGGTTTTTTTCAAAAATTCCTTAGCCACCCGGACGATGCCTGTAGCAGAGCAGTACTGCTCCACGCAGCCATGCTTGCCGCAGGTACAAGCCTCCGGCTCGTCCCGGTTGAGCACCATATGTCCGATCTCCCCGCCAGCACCGTGGATGCCGTGGAGGACCTTGCCGCCAACGACGATTCCACCGCCAACGCCGGTTCCCAGGGTGGCAAAAACCATCGTATCACAGCCGCTGCCGCCGCCCTTCCAGCATTCGCCCAGCGCCGCGACGGTGGCGTCATTGCCCGCCTTCACAGGAAAGCCTGTCAGCGCGGACAGTTCCTTTTCAATATTAAACACGCCCCAGCCCAGATTGACACATTTGTTGACTGTGCCATCGGGTCGGACAGGACCGGGAACACCGATGCCGATGCCGATAATGTCTTCCGGGCAGATGTGATTTCTCTCCAGATAGCCTTTCACAGATGCTGCTATGTCCGGTAGGATCCGTGCGCCGGAATCGGCGGTTACAGTGGGAATTTCCCACTTTTCCAGAAGCTGCCCCTGCCGGTCAAAATACGCGATCTTGACGGTCGTGCCGCCCAGATCCACGCCAAAGCCGTATTTCATATGCTGTCTCCTTTGGAATTGTTTTCCTTATTATATACTACAATAAACAAAAAAGCTATAGGGAAATTTATATCGTTGCTGCCGCCTCTGCAAAAAAGCAGCAAGCCGGCAGATGAAAGGGAAATTTTCCTGTGTGTAAAATTTTCGAAAAGAATTTTCTTCCGGGGGTTGCCTTTATGACGATTTTGAAGTAACATATCAATAGATACTTGAAAGGATGGTAATCTTAAATGATTAAAGTTGATATTTCCAATGTGTGGGGGCAGCTGGCCCTGCCGGACCTGCTGGCAACAGAAAAGGAGGTCTTTGCCGCCCATCAGACCCTGACAGAGGGCAGTGGGGAAGGAAATGACTTCCTCGGCTGGCTGGATCTGCCTGTGGAAAAGGAGACCGACGAGATTCGTCGTATCCGCGCTGCTGCAAAGCGCATCCGGGAATCGTCAGATGTTTTTGTGGTCGTCGGTATCGGCGGCAGTTATCTGGGACCCCGGGCAGCCATCGAGCTGATGCAGGGAGCAAACCACAACATCGGCAAGGGCAAGGGCAATCCCCAGATCTACTACGCAGGCAACACCCTGTCTACCCGGCATTGGAATGAGCTGCAGCGTCTGCTGGAGGGCAAGGATTTCTCTATCGCGATCATCTCCAAGTCCGGCACTACCACAGAGCCTGCTATCGCCACCCGGGCACTGCGCTGGCTTTTGGAGCGTAAGTACGGCACGGAGGGTGCGAAGGCGCGTACATATGCCATTACCGATCCCGTCAAGGGCGCGCTGCGCCAGATGGCGACCGAGGAGGGCTGGGAAACCTTTGTAATTCCCCCCAATGTGGGCGGTCGCTATTCTGTACTGACGGCTGTAGGTCTGCTGCCGATGGCGGTTGCGGGCATCGACCCCATGGAGGTCATGCGCGGCGCTGCCCAGGCGAAGAAGGATTACGATATCCGTTCCTTTGAAAATCCTGTGTGGCTGTATGCCGCTACCCGTAATTTGCTGTACCGCCGGGGCAAGGCGATCGAAATTCTCGAATCCTTTGAGCCGGGCTTCAAAATGATGGGCGGCTGGTGGCAGCAGCTCTACGGCGAGTCTGAGGGCAAGGACGGCAAGGGCATTTTCCCTGTTACCGCAGAGTTTACCCCTGATCTGCACTCCCTGGGTCAGATGATCCAGCAGGGCGAGAGAAATATTTTTGAGACCATGGTCCGTTTTGGTGCCCCGGAGCAGAAGCTCACCATCGGTTCGGATTACAAGAATTTGGATGGGCTGAATTACCTGGAGGGCAAGACCCTGGATTTTGTGGACGAGAAGGCGTTTTTGGGAACGCTGGCAGCGCATGTGGACGGCGGCGTGCCGGTCATCACCATGGATATGGGCGAGCTGACCAACGAAAAGCTGGGCGAAATGTTCTATTTCTTCGAGCTTGCCTGCGGTGTCTCTGCCTATATGCTGGGCGTCAATCCCTTCAATCAGCCCGGTGTGGAGTTTTATAAGCGTAATATGTTCCAGCTGCTGGGCAAGCCTGGCTACGAGGCATAAAAAATATCATAAATAATAGTTGCAAAAGTGCGGATTTACTGGTAGAATTACTATACAGCACAAAAGCTGCACAGCAAAGGAGGAGTTTCCTATGATTCATGTTATTATGGGACTGAAGGGTTCCGGCAAGACCAAGAAGCTGATCGACTCCATCAAGGACGCAGTCGTCAATGCACATGGCGATGTGGTCTGCATCGAGTACGGTCAGAAGCTGACATACGATGTGCCGCACAAGGTCCGTCTGGTAGATTCCAAGGAGTACGGCATTTGCAACAGCGATATGCTTAAGGGTCTGCTCAGCGGTCTGCACGCCGGCAACTTTGATATTACCAATGTGTACATCGACAATCTGTACAAGACCATCGGTGATGACCGCGCCGCAGGCGAGGAATTCATCCTTTGGTGTGCGAAGTTCGCAGAGGCGAACTATATGGATATCACCATTACCGTCTCTGACGATGTGGCGAATGCTTCTGAGGAAGTTAAGAAGTATCTGTAAACTTATTTGATGCATTTTCTTGACAGACTGCAAGACCACACGGGGTTTTCCCGTGTGGTTTTTGTTTTATATGCCAAATCACACAAACAAAGAGGGAAATGCCGTTGACAAATTCTTTTTTATCGATATAATAGTATTGAAAAATAAAGCTGCGTAGCTTGTATGTAAAGGAGATATGTCTTATGAGCAAAATCAGTGTGATTGGTGCCGGCAGCGTTGGTGCGACCGTTGCGAACGATTTGATGATCCAGGGTGTTGCTTCTGAAATCGTGCTGATCGATATAAATGAAAAAAAGGCAAAGGGCGAGGCGCTGGATGTCTACCAGGGTGCACCCTTCCATTCTCCTGCTATCGTGCGCCCCGGTGAGTATCCGGATGCAGAGGGTTCGGATATCGTTATCATCACCTGCGGTCTGCCCAGAAAACCCGGCATGACCCGCCTGGATCTTGCCCAGACAAATGTGAACATTCTCAAGGATGTCGCCGCAAAGCTGGTGCCCCATGCACCCAACGCGGTGTATGTGATCGTTTCCAATCCTGTGGACATTCTGACCTATGTCTTTACCAAGATATCCGGTCTTCCGGAGCGCCAGATCATCGGCTCCGGCACGATCCTTGATACCAGCCGCCTGCAGGCGGAGCTTGCCAAGCGCTTCTGCATTAGCCCCAAGAATGTCCATGCCCATGTCTATGGCGAGCACGGAGACAGCTCCTTTGTGCCCTGGTCTTTGGTGCATATTGCCAATAACCATGTCGATACCTATCCCCAGGTCTCTCCGGACCGGGACCGGATCGATTGGAATCAGGATTACGAGGAAGTGGAGCAGTATGTAAAGCGCTCCGGCGGACAGATCATAGAGAATAAGGGTGCTACCTTCTATGCTGTTGCGATGTCCGTGTGCCATATCTGCAAATGTATTTATTCGGATGCCGGTACAGCACTGACGGTTTCCTCCATGATGCATGGAGAATACGGCATTGACGATGTTGCTCTGTCTACCCTGTCTCTGGTGGACCGCAGCGGTGTCCGGGGCAAAATTCTGACACCGCTGACACAGGAAGAGACCGCAAAGCTCCAGGCAAGTGCAGCCAAGCTTAAGGCGGTACTGGATCAGATTCAGTTCTGATCGTTAAGAAAACGAGAAAAACGGCTGTCTTACTGCGGTGAGACAGCCGTTACTTGCAGGCGTATTTTCGGTACGTTACAAAAAGAGCCTTGCTGTTTGCTATTTTTCTCTTTACGAACGGAAAAAAGTGTTGTACAATATAGAGAGATTATAATGCGGAGGTGCGGCTTGGTGTATTGCATGAAATGCGGCAGAGAAACGGTGGAGACACAGGTGTTCTGCGACAGCTGCTTGGAGATCATGCAGCACTATCCCGTAAAGCCGGGAACGGTCATCAGTCTTCCGCAGCGGAGCGCCCCTGTGCAGGAGAAGAAGACCGCTGCCTATCGTAAGGAGCCCACTGTCCCGGAGCAGATGATCCAGCTGCGCGGCATGATCCGCTGGCTTACCGCGATCATTGCGATTCTGTCTGTGCTGCTTTGCGCCACAGCGGCTATGCTTATTCACACGCTGGACCGGCAGAGCACCTCCCGCACCATCGGGCAAAACTATACCACTGTGGGTTCCGATACGCAGCCCTGAAGTGTTTCACGTGAAACACGCCCCGGTCAATGTTTCATGTGAAACATGCTGCTTCGAAACCGAAAGGATACATTCATGGGAAAAATACTTGCTGTGGTCAACCAGAAGGGCGGCGTAGGAAAAACGACCACCGCCGTAAATCTGACAGCCGCATTAACGGAGGCTGGGAAAAAGGTCCTGCTTTGCGACTTTGATCCCCAGGCAAACGCATCCTCTGGTCTGGGTGTGGATAAACGCCGCATCAAACGGTCTGTGTATGATGTCATTATCAATGATGCGTCTGTGGACGAAACGATCGTGGAGACAAAATTCGGTGATGTGCTGCCGTCCTCGGCAGATCTGGCGGGTGCTGCAGTGGAGCTGCTGTCTCTGCCGGAGCCGAATTACCGCTTGAAAAACGCCCTTAACGGGGTGCGCGATCGCTACGATGTGATCCTGATCGACTGCCCGCCGTCTCTGGAACTGTTGACCATTAACGCCCTTGCGGCAGCAGACAGCATTCTTGTGCCGGTCCAATGCGAATACTACGCCCTGGAGGGACTGGCAGACCTTATGACCACACTGCGGCTCATAAAGAAAAAGATCAATCCCGGGCTGGATATTTTCGGCGTTGCGCTGACCATGTTCGATGGGCGCACGAATTTTTCTACCCAGGTGGCACAGGAGGTACGCAGGCATTTCCCCGGAAAGGTTTTTGCCTCGGTCATTCCCAGAAATGTCCGGCTTGCAGAGGCGCCCAGCCACGGGCTGCCCGTGACGGTATATGACCGCAGCAGCCGGGGCGCTGTTTCCTACAGGGCAATGGCACAGGAGATCCTGAAGAAATTGTAAGATAGGAGGTCGATCACTTGGCTGTGCAAAAAGGACTTAACAAGGGTCTGGGTGCGCTGTTTGGCGACTTTGAAGAAGAAAGCGCGGAGAAAAGCCCGTACCAGCACCTCCCCATTCATAAGGTCGAACCAAATCCTGACCAACCCCGGCAGGATTTTGATGAAGAAGAGCTGCAGTCCCTGGCGGACTCCATTGCTACCCACGGCATCGTGCAGCCCCTGACCGTCCGGCAGCTTCCCAACGGCTACTATCAGATCATTGCCGGCGAACGCCGCTGGCGCGCCGCCCGGCTCGCAGGCTTGAATGAAGTGCCGGTGGTCATTATCGAGGCAGATGATAAAAAGACCATGGAGCTGGCGCTGATCGAAAATCTGCAGCGACAGGATCTGAACCCGGTGGAAGAAGCGCTGGGCTACCGCACGCTGATGGAGCAGTACGGTTTGACCCAGGAGGATGCCGCCAATCGGGTGGGAAAATCCCGTCCTGCAGTGGCAAACGCTCTGCGTTTGCTTGCGCTGCACCCTCAGGTGCTGGAAATGGTCCGCAGCGGTGCGCTGACTGCCGGTCATGCCAGAGCCGTGCTTTCGCTGAAAGACAGCAAACTGCAGCTGGATGCCGCCCAGAGGATCGCAAACCTGGGGTTGTCCGTCCGGCAAGCGGAGCTGTTGTGCAAAAACATGGGGAAACAGCCGGAAAAGCCTGCCACTACCGATGTGACGCTGAAGGTCAACTATGTGGCAGAGTGCGAAAAAACACTGAGCAAACATCTGGGAAGAGGGGTAAAGATCGTCAACGGCAAGCGCAAGGGGCACTTTGAGCTGGAATTTTACGGACAGGAGGACCTGCAGCGCCTTCTGGACGCGTTGATGAAATTGGAGAAATAAGAGGAGGCAGGCATATGAAAAAGAAGCTTTATCGTGTGAAAGAGGGCAAGCAGATCGCCGGTGTTTGCGGCGGTTTTGCGGAATTTTTTCAGTTAGATCCCACGATCGTGCGCCTTATTTGGGCATTGATCGCGGTTTGCGCCGGTGCGGGCATTGCAGCCTACATCGTGTGTGCCTTTGTTATCCCCGAAAAACCTGACAATATCGTAGATGCCGAATGATTCGGCTTTAAGGAGAGGAAAGCAATGCTGGATATCAAGAAAATCAAGGAAGATCCTGCGGCAGTGAAGGCTGGACTGCGGGCAAAGGAAGTGGACTGCGATGCAGTCATCGATCGCATTTTGGCGCTGGACGAGCAGCGCCGGGAGCTGATCGCCTCCACTGAGACCCGCAAGGCGCAGCAGAACAAGGTCTCCAAGGAGATCCCGCTGCTGAAAAAGCAGGGTAAGGATGTAGCACCCATTTTTGCAGAAATGGCACAGCTGAAGGCGGGTATTGCTGAGGATGCGGAAAAGCTGGACGCTGTCATGGCGGAATACAGAACGCTGATGCTCAGCTTGCCCAACCTGCCCGATGCGGACCTGCTCCCCGGCGGCAAGGAAAACAACGAGCCGCTGCGCTATATCGGCAGCAAGCCGGAATTTGACTTCGAGCCCAAGCACCATGTGGATCTGTGTGAGGGGCTGGGGCTGATCGATTATACCCGGGGCGTCAAGCTTGCCGGTGCCGGCAACTGGATGTACACCGGCATGGGCGCACGGCTGGAATGGGCGCTGCTGAACTACTTCATCGACACCCACACCGCGGACGGCTATGACTTTATCCTGCCGCCGCATATGCTGGAGTACCAGTGCGGCGAAACTGCCGGTCAGTTCCCCAAGTTTGCCGACGAGGTTTATAAGATCGCAAATCCCACAGATGACCGCATCCACTATATGCTGCCTACTGCGGAAGCTGCACTGGCATCCGTCTACCGGGATGAGATCCTTTCCGAGGCAGACCTGCCCAAAAAGTTCTTTGCCTATACCCCCTGCTTCCGCCGGGAGGCGGGTTCTCACCGTGCCGACGAACGGGGCATGGTCCGGGGACACCAGTTCAACAAGGTAGAGATGTTCCAGTTTACCACCCCGGAGACATCTGATGAAGCCTTCGACGAGCTGGTGACAAAGGCAGAAAAACTGGTTGAGGGACTGGGTTTCCACTTCCGCACCGTGAAGCTGGCTGCCGGTGACTGCTCCGCTTCCATGGCACGGACTTACGATATTGAGATCTTGATTCCCTCCATGGATGGCTACAAGGAGGTCTCCTCTGTATCCAATGCCCGGGACTACCAAGCGCGTCGCGGCAACATCCGTTACCGCCGTGCCGACGGCAAGATCGATTTTGTCCACACCCTCAACGGCTCCGGCCTTGCCACCTCCCGGATTTTCCCTGCGCTGGTGGAGCAGAACCAGCGTGCTGACGGCTCCATCACCGTTCCCGAGTGCCTGCGCAAATACCTGGGCGGCATCGAGGTCATTGAGAAGAAGTAATTCCCCGGGTAATACCGAAGATATTATGTAAACCTAAGAAGGGAGAAAAAGAACATGAAAAAAAACGGTAAGCTGTCCGCCTTTTGGGGAGAATTTAAGGAATTTGCCATCAAGGGCAACGCGATGGCACTGGCGGTTGGTACTATTATCGGCGCCGCCTTCTCTACCATTACCAAGAGCTTGACAGACGACATCATCATGCCCATCGTATCCATCTTCCTGGGCGGCGTGGATTTCAGTCAGCTGCGGATCACCCTTCCCCGGCTTTGGGGCGAGGCAAAGCTGGATGAAGCGGGCAACGAGATCCTGAATACCCTCAATTGGGGCAATTTCATTTCCGCTGTTATCAATTTCTTTATCCTCGCGTTTGTTGTATTTATGCTTGTAAAGGGCTTGAATACGCTGTCCTCTCTGGGTAAGAAGAAAGAGGAGGAAGCTCCTGCCGAGGAGCCCGCACCCCCTGCTCCTTCCAATGAGGAGCTGCTGCTGACAGAGATCCGCGATCTGCTGAAGCAGAAATAATTTTGTACCAACTATAAAGAAGGAAGGAATATTCATGTACAAGATCGTTCGTAAACAGGAGCTTAATCCCTCCGTCACGCTGCTGGAGATCGAAGCTCCCTTTGTGGCAAAAAAAGCAAAGGCGGGTCAGTTCATCATCTTCCGCCTCGATGAGCAGGGTGAGCGCGTGCCCCTGACCATTGCCGGCTATGACCGGGAAAAGGGTACGGTCACCATTATTTTCCAGAAGGTGGGCTTTTCCACCATTGCTCTGGGTGCGCTCAACGAGGGAGACTATATCCGTGACTTCGTAGGACCGCTGGGCAAGCCTACCCCTGTAGAGGGAAAGAAGCGGGTTTGTGTTGTCGGCGGCGGCGTCGGCTGCGCCATTGCACTGCCCTCTGCCCAGGCGTTTAAGGAAGCGGGCGCGGAGGTGGATGTGATCGTTGGCTTCCGCAGCAAGGATATCGTGATCCTGGAGGATGAATTCCGGGCAGCGGCGGACAATATGTATCTGATGACTGACGATGGTTCCTACGGCGAGCAGGGCTTCGTTACCGTAAAGCTGCAGCAGCTGCTGGAGAGTGGTCGGGAATACGACGAGGTCCTCGCAATTGGACCGGTTCCCATGATGAAGTTTGTCTGCAAGACTACCGAGCCCTTCGGCGTACATACCAGCGTATCCCTCAACCCCATCATGATCGACGGCACCGGCATGTGCGGTGGCTGTCGTGTCACCGTAGGTGGCGAGACCAAGTTTGCTTGTGTTGACGGTCCAGAATTCGACGGACACAAGGTGGACTTTGCTGAGCTGATGAGCCGCAACAGCACCTACCGTCAGCGGGAAGCTGAGGTAAAGGAAACCCACACCTGCCGCATGGAAGCCATGGGCAAGGCACTGATCAAATAAGGAGGAAACTGTAATGGCAAATATGACTTTGACTAAGACCCCTATGCCGGAGCAGGACCCTCAGGTTCGTGCCCGCAACTTCAAGGAGGTCGCTCTGGGCTATACCGCTGAAATGGCGATCGAGGAAGCAAACCGCTGCCTGGGCTGTAAGAACCCCAAGTGCGTGGAGGGCTGCCCCGTCAATGTGCGCATTCCCGAATTTATCAAGAAGGTCCAGGAGGGCGACTTCAAGGCTGCTTATGAGATCATCACCTCCACCAATGCCTTGCCCGCCCTTTCCGGCCGTGTCTGCCCCCAGGAAAGCCAGTGTGAGTGCAAGTGCGTCCGGGGCATCAAGGGTGAGCCCGTTGCCATCGGTCGGCTGGAGCGCTTTGTAGCGGACTGGTACCGGGAGAACATCAACGCCATGCCCGAGAAGGTCGCCTCCAACGGCAAGAAGGTGGCTGTGGTCGGCTCCGGCCCTGCGGGTCTGACTGCCGCAAGTGATCTTGCCAAGAAGGGCTACCAGGTGAGCATCTTTGAAGCTCTGCACACTGCCGGCGGCGTTCTGGTCTACGGCATTCCCGAATTCCGTCTGCCCAAGGCGATCGTTGCCAATGAGGTGGAAAAGCTGAAGGCACAGGGTGTTGAGGTAATGACCAACATGGTCATCGGCCGTGTGCTGACCATTGACGAGCTGTTCGAGATGGGCTACCAGGCTGTGTTTGTCGGCTCTGGCGCAGGTCTGCCTATGTTCATGAATATTCCGGGTGAGTCCCTGGTGGGCGTGATGTCTGCCAATGAGTACCTGACCCGTACCAATCTGATGAA
>JAZSHB010000110.1:0-21039 GCA_045533015.1 Faecousia sp. | reverse complement strand
GCTTCGTCCCTGTTGTCATTGCGAACCAGTGACCGATGTCACTGGTGTGGCAATCTCAAAAATCGAGTTTTACCAGTAGATTCCCACGCCAGTGTGCGCACTGGCTCGGAATGACAATTGGTTGATGCTTGTCGGTAAACAGCCCGATAAATCGGAATTTGTTCTTCTTATAGGATAATGTATTTCCAGGAAAGGTCGAGAAAAAGCAGGAGTGGGATCGCTCCCACTCCTGCCGGGTACAGTTAGTTATAGAACTTCTTCTTGCCGATAATGGTCACAGCCATGCCGGTTGCAGCCAGGACCAGCAGAACGACCAGCGCGGCAATAGGTGTTGCATCGTTGGTCTGGGGGTTGGTCGCGGGGGGTGCAGGCGGTGCGGCAGGTGTTTCCGGGACAGGCTCGGTCAGCTTGCCGAAGCTGTAGCCGATGGAATAGTAAGCGCCGGAATTGTGGGCGAGTACTGCCTCGACTTCCTTGCCGTTGATCACCAGCTTGAGATCGTCGGCAAAGGCATAGCCCTCCTCAGCGTACAGCGCTACATCCAGGAAGTAGTAATTGCCATAGGCAAACTTCCTGAAGAAATCAAGATCGTCCTTGACATCACCGGAGGTGTTGGTATACCAGTCGATATACTCCAGCCCGTAGTTGGCATCCTTGTTGGCGAGGGTGACCTTGCCGGGCTTTTCGCCGTCGGCAGGCTCGGTGACGGTCAGCTCGATCTTGTCGATCATCTTCATGCCAAAGCTGAAAGCCTTGCCAACCATGATGCCGGTATCCATCTGCTGGGTCAGACCCTTGTATTCCTTACCGCCTACGGTAATGACAGTATCCTTGGTGAACTCATAGCCTTCCTGGGCAAATGCGTAGTACTGCAGTACATAGACATGCTTGTCTTCCAGCTGATCGGCAACGTCGCCGTTCTGGCAATCCCAGCTGCCGTCGAGGGTGTAGTTGACACCGTCAGGGGTGGTGATGTTCAGCGCGGTGCTGTCGCCAACCTTCGCATCGGGGAAGGCGGGGAATTCCACCTTGGCAATGGGGGTCAGGAAGGACCAGTACGCATAGCCGTTGGCATATTCGGGAGAGTATTCGTAGACCCAGAATTCTCGCATCTCGTTGCCGTTGATGGTCGCAACAGTTTCCTCATTGAACTCGCAGTCTTCCTTGGCGGCAAGCTCGTAGCGCAGCTCGTACTTGTGCTTATCCTGGAAGGTGCCGTCTTCCACGGTCATCTGCTCAGTGCAGTCGTACCAGCTGTAGTAGTCTACCGCGTAGTTGGCACCCTCGGGCGCCTTCAAAACGGCGTCGGCAATCTTGCCGCCGATCTTGGGCTCGGTAACGGTCAGCTCGACCTTGTCGATCTGGGTCTTAAAGGAGACGGGCTCGCGCGCCCAGATATAGGTAATATTGCTCCAGAAATCGTAGATATCCTCACCGTTTAACAGGACCTCAAGATCCATATCCTCGGCGAAGTCGTAGCCCTCAGCAGGCTCCAGGCGGAACTCCATCTGATAGCGGGTCTTATCCTCAAACTTACCGTCCTCTACCAAAGACCAGTCGTCGTCGCAGTTGTAGATATATACTTCCTCACAGGAATACTTGGCACCGTCGGGAACGGTGACCTGTACATCGGCAATATTCTTACCGACCTCTGCGCCGGTGACCGTCAGCTCCACAGTCTCGATCTGGGGTTTCAGAGAGTAGTAGAAGTAAGCATATGCCTCAGAGCAGTCATCAGAGAGGACGCTGTCGTATGCATCCTGCTGGGAACCGTAGATATCGATATAGTCCTGGAACCGATAGCCCTCGGCAGGCTCCAGAGTGACCTTCAGGAAATAGCCCTTGCCGGTTTCAAAAGCGGTAACTGCGTCCTCATTCTCGTTTACCCACTCGGTAGCGGTGATCTGCACATCGCCGCCTGCGACAGAAAGGGTGGGAACGGAAGCGCTGCCGGCTTCGATATCCTCGGGCAAACCGGAAAGATTTGCCCAATATGCATGCTCCTTCAGGAAGGAAACGGTGTAACTGATGTACAGTTCAGAGCCGTAGCTGGTTATTGCGCCCATGTAAATGCCGCCGTCGATCGTGACCAGGGGATTTTCGGAAAACCACTTGCCATCCGGGACGGAAATGCTGAGTTGTGCGTAATAGACCGCATCGTCCTCAAAGCTTCCGGTAAACGGCTGCCAATCGTTGTCATACCAGGTCACATCATAAAGATCGCCATTATCCACGGTCAGGTCGGTCATTGCAGGAGGCGTATCGCCAACAGCCACATCCAGACCGGTGATCGAGAGATTGAAGATATTCTCTACACCCAAGGGGTAGTATATATCAATACCGGCGGTCTGCGTGCCGTACCAGAAGTCCTCCCAGGCAGAAGCGTCGGATGAAAGCTCCACGCCGCCCTCAGTATTGAACTCGTAGCCTGCCTCTGCGGTCAGGTCCAGACGCAGACAGTAGACCTTTCCGACCTCAAAGGTGCCGGAAAAGTCATTCCAGCTCCGGCTGGTCCAGTCGTAGACATACCAGCTGGCGGACACAGTGACACCCTCCGCGTCGGTGTCAATGCCGTCAGTTGTGGCAGTCGCATTGACAACGGCGTCGGTAACGCCGGTCACATGAGCGCTGGTGATATAGCCGGTGCTGTCTGCAGAAGCCACAACACTGACCATGCCTACCAACAGGCTCAGGGTTAAGAGAATGCTCAAAACCTTCTTCATAATGATCCCTCCATATTTGGTAATGTACATAAATACAAATGAAAATGTACGGTATTATTTTAATATATTGCACAGCTGGTTGTCAAGGGAGTTTTGTCGCAAAAAGGGCGCTGTCTCATTTTGAGACAGCGCCCGGACACGATAGAATATTTAATTCAGCGCGTTGAGCATCTCAACGAACTTCTCTGCCAGCTTCTCGCCGGTACCCTTGGCGTAGTAGCCGGTGTCCGCCTCGTAGCTGCGGTAGTCGTAAGCAGCCTCGTCGGGCAGGTAGCCGGAGCAGCCCTCGATGATCAGCGTGGTATCATACTCGGAGTTTTCCTTAATGTACAGACCGGCAGTGGAGAACATCTCATAGCTGCCGTTGACAAAGCCAAGTCCGCCAACATTGAATACATTCAGCTCCATCGTTCTGGTTGCTTCCAGACTGGCGCGGGTCTTGATAGCTCTTGCCTGGTAGACGGAGGTGAAGCCGTAGGTCTTGCCCAGGGCATCGCCGGATGCCTTGTCGGTGGATTTCCACAGGTCGTAGACCTCGTTCGCCTGGGTGAGCATATGATCCCAAGAGTGATCGATCTCTGCCTGGTACTGGACGGTGCTGGTCTTGATACCGGAGCCGGTGACTTCCTTCATGTTGGGCAGGTCGGCGATGGCATACTCTGCCAGCTTTTCGCCGTATTCCTTCATGCCAAGACCGTGCTTCTCAGAGGCGATTTGACTAAAGGGGTTCTGGTTGCCGGCAGCACCGGTAAAGTATGCACACAGCAGCTCGGTATCCTTCTCGATCTTGCTGCGCATAGCGCCGGGGAAGTCTGCCGACAGGGTGTTGTAGCCGTTTGCTCTGGCGTGATCCGGGTGGGACTGCCAGTTGACCAGCAGGATGTCCTGCTTGCTCTCGTCGGCACGGTCAAACTTGACCAGCTGCAGCTCGTCATCACCGGCAGTTGCGTGCGCCTTAATGGGGGAGGCGCTGAAGTCGCCAAAATTGGAGCCGGCGTAGGTGCCGTCCTCCAGCAGGTAATGACGGACAAAGTTCATGTTCTCCAGCACGGTGGAGGTGCTGTAGATCGTAGCACCGCTGCGGTCTGCCATTGCAGCCTGGGCAGCCTCACCGCAGGCATCGTAGAATTCTTGTTTATATTTGGAGCACTCAACATCGTTGGCTCCAGCGGTCAGAGAGGGGGCAGAGTGGCAGTGGGTAGCGCTGACAAAAATATGGTCAGCAGGCACATCTGTAACGACTGCGGTCACAGCATCCCGAATTTCATTGACGATGTAGGTGTCTGCCGAGATGTTGTCGATGGTGAAGACCAGGATGGTCTCCTCGCCTTCTGTAAAGGCAAGACAGGTGGTATACAGAAAGTCCAGATAGCCGTTGGAGCGACGGGTCTCGGTGTCGCTGTAGCCGGCGATGCCCACAGAATAGTCGGGGGTCACATTAACACGACCCCAGCCGACATTCAGACCGTCGGACAGACCGGCACCGCCCTGATCGCCGTTGGTGTCGCCGTTGCCGCCGCAGGCGCACAAACCAAGAACAATGGCAAGAGCCAGCATAATACTCAGAAGCTTTTTCATATTTTTCCCTCCGCATTTTAGGATATTTCCAGTATAGCAGAAATATGTAAAAAGTCAAGCGCGCCGGGCATCGTTCCTGCGGCAGTCAAATCCCAATTTATCGGGCTGTTTCGCCCCTGTTGTCATTGCGAACCAGTGACCGATGTCACTGGTGTGGCAATCTCAATAATCGCGTTTTACCAGTAGATTCCCACGCCAGTGTGCGCACTGGCTCGGAATGACAATTGGTTGATGCTTGTCAGTAAACAGACTGATCAATCGGAAGTAGACTGCCGCAGGAGCGATACCGGGCGGCGCAGGGCAAAGACGATACGCTGCGCAGTCGGTGCGCATTGCCTGTCGGGGCTACCCGACAAATCGGAATTGGCAGAACAAAAGCGGATGCCGCAGCATCCGCTTTTGCAGGTTATTCCAGCTCAAAGGCACCGGTGTAGAGCTTGTAGTAGGTGCCCTTCTGGGCGATCAGATCCTCGTGGGAGCCCCGTTCAATGATCCTGCCATGGTCCAGGACCATGATGCAGTCGGAATTGCGCACGGTGGACAGCCGGTGGGCGATCACAAAGGTGGTCCTGCCCTTCATCAGCGCGTCCATGCCCTTTTGCACCAGGGCTTCGGTACGGGTGTCGATGGAGGAGGTCGCCTCGTCCAGGATCATGACAGGCGGATCTGCCACCGCCGCCCGGGCAATGGCGATCAGCTGCCGCTGACCCTGGCTCAGCTGGGCACCGTTGCCGGTCAGCTCCGTGTCATAGCCCTTGGGAAGCCGGGTGATGAAGTCGTGGGCATTGGCTGTTTTCGCCGCGGCGATGCATTCTTCATCGGTTGCGTCCAGTCTGCCGTAGCGGATATTTTCCATGACCGTACCGGTAAACAGGTTGGTTTCCTGCAGGACGATGCCCAGAGACCGGCGCAGGTCCTGCTTTTTGATCTTGTTGATATTGATGCCGTCATAGCGGACCTTGCCGTCAGCAATGTCGTAGAAGCGGTTGATCAGGTTCGTGATCGTGGTCTTGCCTGCGCCGGTAGCGCCAACAAATGCCAGCTTCTGACCCGGGTGGGCGTACAGGGTCACATCATAGAGCACCTGCTTTTCCGGCACATAGCCGAAATCCACCGTATCCATGGTGATATCGCCCCGCAGCTGGGTATAGGTCACGGTGCCGTCTGTCTGGTGGGGATGCCGCCATGCCCAGATACCGGTGCGCTCGGCACATTCTGTAAAGACACCGTTTTCGTCTATTTTCCCGTTGACCAGGGTCACATAGCCCTCGTCTACCTCCGGCTCTGCGTCCATCAGCTCGAAGATACGCTCCGCACCGGCAAGCGCCATGATGATGGAGTTGATCTGGTTGCTCACATGTCCGATGGGCATATTGAAGCTGCGGCTGAGCGCCAGGAAGCTCACAAGACCGCCCAGGGAGATCAGGCTTTCCCCGGAGGCGATCGCCAGCAGTCCGCCCACTACAGCCAGAAGGGTGTACTGGAGGTAGCCTAAGTTGTTGTTTACCGGACCCATCATATTGGTGTACGAGCCTGCCTTGTAGGCGTTGAGGCGGAGCGTTTCAGCGATGCCGTCAAACTCCTTTTTGCAGGTCTCCTCCCGGCAGAACACCTTGACCACCCGCTGACCGGAGACCATTTCCTCCACATAGCCGTTAACTGCGCCCAGCGCCCGCTGCTGACCGATGAAGTACTTGGCAGTATTCCCTGCAACGGTCTTGGTCACCAGCAGGATACCGAAGGCGGTGACCAGTACCAGAGCCGTGAGAATAGGGGAGGTAATGAGCATCATGATGAATACCGTGACCAGCGTGGCAACGGAGGAAATGCACTGGGGAATGGATTGGGAGATCATCTGCCGCAGGGTGTCGATATCACCGGTGTAGCGGCTCATGACATCGCCGGCAGGATGGGTGTCGAAGTAGCGGATGGGAAGCCGCTGCATATGGCGGAACATCTCGTCCCGGATGTGCTTCTGGGTGCCCTGTCCCACCTTGACCATCAGGTAATTGTAAGCAAAGGCACACAGCATGCCCGTCAGATAGATGCCTGCCATGACGCACAGGAACCGAATCAGCGGACCAAAGCTGGGCTCGGCGCTTCCCAGCAGGGGCTTGATGTAGTCGTCGATGACATATTCCATGGACTTGCTGCTGGCTGCCTGGGCAAAGGCTGCAAGCAGGATGCAGATGACCACCAGAATCAGCGCTCCCCGGTAAGGCTTCATATAGCCAAACAGGCGCAAGATGGTCTTTTTGGGGTCCTTCGCCATGCGGCCGTCACCGCGCATACGTACAGGAGGCATCAGTCTTCACTTCCTTTCACCTGGGATTCGTAGACCTCCCGGTAGATGTCGGAGGTCTGCAGCAGCTGTTCGTGGGTGCCTTGGGCAGCGATCCTGCCCCCGTCGAGCACTAAGATCAGATCCGCGTCCTGGACCGATGCCACCCGCTGGGCGATGATAAGCTTGGTGGTGTCGGGAATCTCCTCGGCAAATGCCTTGCGAATCATAGCATCCGTGTGGGTATCCACTGCGGAGGTGGAGTCGTCCAATATCAGGATCTTCGGCTTTTTCAGAAGCGCCCGGGCGATACACAGCCGCTGCTTCTGACCGCCGGAGACGTTGGTGCCGCCCTGTTCGATATGGGTGTCATAGCCGTCGGGGAAGGCACAGATAAAGTCGTGGGCGCAGGCAAGCCGGCAGGCGTGTTCCATTTCTTCGTCGGTGGCGCTGGGATCGCCCCAGCGCAGATTGTCTTTGATAGAGCCGGAGAACAGAACATTTTTTTGTAGCACCATGGAGACCGCGTCCCGCAGGGTGTGGATGTCGTAATTCTTTACATCCACACCGCCCACCTTCAGCGTACCCCCGGTCACATCATACAGACGGGGGATCAGCTGCACCAGGGTGGACTTGGACGAGCCCGTGCCGCCCAGGATACCCACGGTCATGCCCGGGGCAATGTGCAGGTCGATATTTTCCAGGGCGTTGCGGTCTGCAGTCTTGGAATAGCGGAAGGATACATTTTCAAAATCGATAGAGCCGTCTGCCACCTGGGTCACAGGGTCGGCAGGGGAGCTTAAGTCGGGGGTCTCCGCCAGAATCTCGTAGGCACGGCGCAGGGGAGCGCGGCTCATGGTGAACATGACAAAGACCATGGACATCATCATCAGACCGCTGAGAATCTGACCGGTGTAGGTGAACATGGCGGTCAGATCGCCGGTGTTCAGGGTGCCGCCTACTACCATTTTCGCACCCAGGTAGGAAATGACGATCATACAGGTGTACACCGCCAGCTGCATCAGAGGATTATTGAATGCCATGATGCGCTCGGCTTTTACGAAGTCCCGGTAGATATGGTCGGAGGTTTCGGTAAACTTTTCGATCTCCCGGTCCTCCCGGACAAAGGATTTGACCACCCGGATACCGTGGATATTCTCCTGGACCACATTGTTGAGCTTGTCATAGGTCTTGAACACCCGGTCAAAGATCTTGCGCACAAAGCTCACAAGGGAAAGAAGCGCTACCGCCAACAGAGGCAGGACGATGCAGTAGATGATGCTCATTTTGGGACTGATGCGAAACGCCATGACCAGCGCCATTACCAGCATTACCGGGGTGCGGAAGATCATCCGAATGCACATCTGAAAGGTCATCTGCAGCGTTGCCACATCGGAGGTCAGACGGGTGACGATGGAGGATGAGGAGAATTTGTCGATGTTGGAAAAGTCAAAGGTCTGGACTTTTGCGAACATATCGTGGCGCAGATTCCGGGCAAAACCGGTGCTGGCGTAGGAGGCAAGAAAAGCCGACGCAACGCCAAAGGCAAGGCTGCACAGAGCGCACAGGAGCAGCAGTCCGCCCTGGCGCAACACCACGGGCATATTTCCCGGCTGGATACCACTGTTGATCATTTCGGCAATGACCAGGGGGATCAGGATCTCCATAGTCACCTCACCGACCATGCAGATGGGGCTGCCCAGGGCTGCCCACTTAAATTCCCGGATGCACCGGGCAAGTCGTTTTATCATGTTTATGCCTCCTTTGGATAATGGGGACCGCAGCGGCTATCGGCGGCAATACCTTTTTCGAAAAGGCAGAAAGTTACAAATTATTTTAGCACACCCCCAGGTGTACCGCAATAGGGAAACAAAAAGTTTACAAATGCCAGCTGTGAGGTATCGCGCTGTGGCACGAAATTCAAAGAGACCTCTTTTGTCAGGTAGACAAAAGAGCTCTTTTCTGAAGTACGATACAATTAATCCGGCACGAAAAGAAAGCGGGTTTTCATCAGTGTTCAGCTATAAATTTAGTAGTGCACCAGTAGCGCGGATCAATACGATCCAATAAACGACACGGTTTTTGGTTTATTTCCCATTCTCTTTTGCGGTATTGATGGAGGCAATTAAGATACGACGGATTGTTCCGAACTGATTGTAGAGATCCGCGGCAGTGTATCTATTTAGAATATCTGATTTAACAAACAGTTCCAACCAATATTGTGTTTCATAGCATTCTTTTAAGGCGATTTGCAGCTTGGCAATGAAGTCGGGTTTTCCGTGTGCGTAGTTTGCTTCGTGAATGTTCGCACCAATCGAGGTTGCAGAACGTTCCAACTGATTAATAAGAGAGTAGTGTCCTTTAATCGTTTCGCAGAGCTTTATGATTTTAATGGCAAAATCCATAGATAAATCAACGAGTTTATTTTCTTTCATACCGATCACCTCTGGGAATATTATAACATATCGAATGAAATATTGCTACGCAATATGAAACACTCCTTCGGATTATGAAATATTTTGCCATGACGGCAAAATGTGAAATAAAATAAATCCCTCATACGCCGCAGCGTATTTCATAGCGTTAGCTATTTCATAACGCGTAGCGTTATTTCACAAATCCCGCCAGGGATTTATTTCATTGAAAAGAACCACCATTTGTCCGGTAGACAAATGGTGGTTCTTTTCTGGAGCAGGGTACGGGAGTCGAACCCGCCTTCACGGCTTGGGAAGCCGTTGTATTACCGATATACGAACCCTGCATTCTCCGGTATTATATCACTGGTTCCGGTAGAATTCAAGTCCTTTTTGTCGGTGCTTACTCCAGGGCTGCCCGGAGTTTTCCCAGGGCGCGCTTTTCGATCCGGGATACATAGCTACGGCTGATGCCGGTTTGCAGTGCGACCTCCCGTTGGCGCTGGGGCGCGTTGCCGCCCAAGCCGTAGCGGGCGACGATCACCCGGCGTTCCTGGTCGGTGAGCACCGTGTCTACCGCCCGGCAGAGCTTTCGCAGATCCTCCTTTCCGCTGACCTGCTCCAGAAGGTCCGTGTCATCGCTGACCACATCCATCAGTGCCAGCGCTGCCCCGTCGGTCCCGGTATCGATATAGTCAGACAGGGACACATCCTGACTGGACTTCTTCTGACTGCGGAAATACATGAGAATCTCGTTTTCCACGCACCGGGCGGCGTAGGTCGCGAGCCGTGCGCCCTTGGAAGCGTCAAAGGTGGTGATCCCCTTGATCAGACCGATGGTGCCTATGGAGATCAGATCCTCCTGGTCGGCAGTCTGGGCGTAGTATTTTTTCATAATGTGTGCCACCAGGCGCAGGTTGCGCTCAATCAGGATGTTGCGCGCCTGCAGGTCACCCTGGGCGCTGCGGGCAAGATACCGGCGCTCCTCCTCGGCACTCAGTGGCTTGGGGAACGACCCGGTGGACAGCTGCAAAGAGTACATCAGTCCGCTGAGCATGAGCCAGACGGCGGCGATCATACGCCTCACCTCCTGGGATACTCTATTGCCGATTGCCCGTCCACTTTCCCCATAATTTTCTCACCGGAAGCCATAGGTGCCTGTGATCGGGTCCTGAAAAAGGGGGATGTGGGGCGGTATAAAAGTGAGGACCGTGAACGCGACCGCGGTCAGACAAATCAGCGCGATTGCCGGTTTTGGATTGATTGGACAAGGAAACTCCCTTTGGAACAGTTTCGTTTCCGCCCAATATGCGATCCCGGCGACGAGGAAAAATATCGTGATATTAAACCAATCTGCCTTGACACCCAGAGCGCCGGTGTAGGTGTAATACACCACGGGGATCAAGATAAGTCCAATTAACATTCCAATCAGCTTGATGCACCAAAACGAGGCTATGTCCTTTCCCCAAAAGAAATATTGGATGAGCGCAACAGCCACCATCGGGTAGAACAGCAGCTTCAGGTGCTCCCAAATGGATTCGTTCACCGCTGAGAAGAGCGCAACAGCCACATTTCCACCTGTCCAGTCAAACAGAAAATGCAGTAGTGTTCCTACCACCGCTGTGAAAATATAGCCTGCAGCCTGCCAATAAGGAATAGATTTCTTCATCCTCCCGCGCTCCTTGTCCGTGATATAGACAAGTATATTGCGGGGGTGCAGAACATATTATCCGGTTGCGGCATCTACAGCGGTATTGACAGGTTTTAGCTTTGCTTTTCGTGTTTTTTACGGGCAGCGGAGAGCTTGTTCAGCGCCTGCTGTGTATCCGGGTGATCCTCGCCCAGCAGCTTTGCGCGAATGCGATACACCTGCTCGCGCAGCGCGATCTCTTTTTGCGGGTCTCCTGTTGCACCGTAGGAATATGCCAAATTGTTCAATGATTTCAGCGTATCCGGATGTTCTTCACCCAGGACCTTGCATCTGAGGGCATATACCTTTTTGTTCAGGGCAAATTCTCTTTGGTTGTCACCGATTTCACCGTAATAAAACGCCAACCTGTGCAACGCATCCAGTGTATCCGGGTGCTCCTCGCCCTTCTGCTCTGCAAGCAAAGCGCACAGGCGCTTGCGCAGCTGGACCACTTTTTGATAATCTTCTGCATGTGTGTAGGCGCAGACAAGATTGCGCAGGAAAATAAGCGTGGTCGGGTGCGCCTGCCCCAGGACCTTGCAGCTAAGGGCATACGCTTTCTCCACCAGCTCCAGTGCCTTTTCGCAGTTGCCGAGAGCATAGTGGGTTGATGCTAAATTGTTCAGGGGAATGAGGGTATCCGGGTGCTCTTGACCGAGAATTTTACAGTGCAGGTCGTATGCCTGTTCGGTTAGCGCCAACGCCTTCTTATGGTCACCGATATTGCCGTATTTCGATGCCAGATTGTTCAGGGAAGTAGGGGTGTCCGGATGCTCCTGACCGAGAATTTTACAGTGCAGGTCGTATGCCTTTTCGTTTAGCGCCAGCGCCTTTTTGTGATCGCCCAGACAACTGCAGATTTGTCCCAAATTGTTCAGGGAAATAAGGGTGTCCGGATGTTCTTCACCGAGAATTTTACAGCGCAGGCCGTATGCCTGTTCGGTTAACGCCAACGCCTTTTTATGATCGCCGAGATCTCCGTAGATCGATGCCAAATTGCTCAGAGAAGTAAGTGCCTCCGGGTGCTCTTGACCCAGAATTTTACAGTTGAGGGCATATGCCTTTTTGGCTAGCTCCAGCGCCTTTTTGTGATCGCCCAGACAGCTGTAGATTTGTCCCAAATTGTTCAGGGAAGTAAGGGTGTCCGGATGTTCTTCACCGAGAATGTTACAGCGAAGGTCGTATGCCTTTTCGGTCAGCTCCAGCGCTTTGGGGTGGTCACCGCACGCATGATATGCTCCCGCCAGATTGACAAGGGAAGTAAGGGTGTCCGGATGTTCTTCACCGAGAATTCTGCAGCTAAGGTCATACGCCTTTTCGTTTAGCTCCAGCGCCTTGGGATGGTCACTGCACTCGTGATATGCGCCTGCCAAATTGATAAGGGAAATAAGGATGTCCGGATGCGCTTGACCAAGAATTCTGCAGCGAAGGCGGTATGCCTTTTCGGTCAGCTCCAGTGCTTTGCTCCGGTTACCAAGATAAAGGTGGGTCAGCGCCAAATTGCTCAGCGCTTGAAGTGTGTCCAGGTGATCTTCCCCAAGAATATTGCAGCGCAGGGTATATACCTGCTCCTGCAGCGCCAAGGCTTTTCTGTAGTCACCGAGATTACCGCAGGCGGTTGACAGATTGTTCAGGGAAGATAGTGTGGTTGGATGCTCTTGACCGAGAATCCTGCAGTTTCGGGCATACGCCTTTTCGGTCAGCTCCAGCGCTTTGGGATAGTCTGCGCACCGGTGATAGGATACCGCCAGATTATTCAAGGATTGAAGTGTGTCCGGGTGATCTTCCCCAAGGATACTGCAACGAAGGGTATAAACCTTTTTGTGTAGCGCCAACCCTTTCTGATAGTGACCCAGATCGTTATAACAGCAAGCCAGATTGTTCATACAGGTCAGGGTATCCGGGTGCTCCTCACCGTGCAGCTTTTTATGGTATTGCGTCAGGCGCTGCGCCCATTTGGCGGCTTTCCGGTAATCCGGCGCGATGCCCACACCGTTGCGGTACATCCCGCACAGCTTTTCCATTGCCTCCGGCAGATCGCATTCCGCGGCGGAAGTGATCAGCTCCAGACCCCGCTGGCGGTCTACCTCCACAACGATGCCCTCCAGATACGCAAGACCTATGAGGAAATTGTGTGCCGGGACATCATCGTTTTCAGATGTGGCTATTTTAGAAATGGATTCCAGTAGACGCAGCTTAAAGGCTTCATCGTCGTGGGGATCCACGCATTGGGGGATGCCTTCATACTTTTCGTTGAGGATATCCTTATCGGTCTGCTCCATCTCCGCGGGCAGAATACTGATTCCGGACTTCCTGGCGGCTGGATATTCTTCCCCCATAACAAAATTGGGCTTGCCCTCGGGCTCTTCCAGCAGGTTAGGGGTCACCAGCAGGGCAAAGAGCTTGCTGTTTGCCAGTATTTTCTCAATATTTTCCCGGAAGCTTTCCCCGGGGGTAAGGAACTCGTCGTACCAGATGGCGATATCCCGGCATTCCGGGTTGCGGTGAATCATGCGCATCAGCTCATTGGCGTAACGGCGGTCCTTTTTGCGGTAGCTTAAGAATATATAAGCATCAAAGGCGGCACGGACCCGCTTTGCCGTTTCGTCGCTGATAAGCACGGATTCCAAATATTTTTTAAGCTTTTCTCCATAGGAGATCTCTGTTGTATCGGTACTGTAGGGGTTCAGATACTGCAGCTCGCCAAACTTGTCGGGACGGGAATAAAACCCATCAATGCCGCTTTCCATCATGATGGGCAGAATAGGGATATGCTTTTCCATAGCGAAGGGGATGTCCGCGTCCATTGCCCGGTTGGGTGTGGACAGCAGCTTGAAGGTTACCGGAACCACAAACAGGTTGTTGCTTTCCAGATCGGTAGACTTATCCTGTTCTGCAATAACTGCGTTCCTATCTTCCGTATAGAAGATGGCGCAGTCGTGGGTACTGAAAATGTCTGCGCAGAGCTTTTCAAAAAACTTCTCAAAATCCTCCGGGTGGCAGGTAAAATATACCCTGGGCTTGCCCTTGGGAGAAGCATTTCCTTTTGTTTTGCAAAGCATATTTGCCATACTTTTATGCTCCTGTCAATGCTCGCGCGGAGGTTACCTCCGCACTCTGATAGGTCGAATATAGCATAAATTCCTTGGCAATACAAGAAATAATACAAACGATGGGCAGATGTACGAAATTATTTCTCCTTTTATTTTTAGATTGCCACGCCAGTGTGCGCACTGGCTCGCAATGACAACGGGGGATGGTGGGCGGATGTGGGCATCCGCCCCTACTCGCAATGACAACGGGGGATGGTGGGCGGATGTGGGCATCCGCCCCTACAAATACAATCCCACATTTTCTTCGTAGGGGACGATGCCCACATCGTCCCGTTACGCCGCGGCGTCCAGCATATTTTCGATGAAGATGCCGTAGCCGGTGGTTGGGTCGTTGACCAGGACATGGGTGACAGCGCCCACCAGTTTGCCGTCCTGGATGATGGGACTGCCGGACCGTCGGTTTTTCTTCCAAATGATCTCAATCTCTGAGCAACCAAGAGTGGGTGTGTTTGACAAAGTACAAATCATGTTATATAATTATAGAACAAACGTTTGTAATTAGAATATAAGGAGAGATGAAATGATAGAAGATTTAGTTTATGCAATTAAAAGCAGGTCAGGCTTTGGACCCAAAAGCAATAAATGGAAACATTGGAAGGCAACATTGGACTTGAAAACCTGTTATGAATGCCGTACAATACACGGTAAGATTTATTCAATTAATGAGCCAGTTTCCCCAATGCCGCCATTGCATTGGTGTTGCCGTTGTGAAATCATCCCGATGAATGCGTTTAATGCCGAGGATTGTACTAAGCAAGGCGTAAATGGAGCACCCTATTTACTGAAAAACTATGGGCTTTTGCCAGAGTATTATATTACAGGAACTGAATTGCAATCATTAGGCTGGAAATGGGGAAAAGCACCCAGCAAGTATGCACCCGGAAAGATGGCGATGATGGGCATATATCGCAACGATAATGGCCACTTGCCTTCAGCTCCGGGTAGAGTTTGGTACGAAGCCGATATTAACTACACGGACGGTAGACGAAACGCACAACGGGTATTGTGGTCAAACGACGGTCTTGTTTTTGTGACATACGACCACTATCAAACATTTGTTGAAGTTGTTTAAGGAGAACATATAATGGATCAATATAACGAAATCATACTGGATTTGACCGGATGCCGTTATTTGGGCGAAATTCATCAGCGCATTAAAAAAAGCTTTTCTTTTCCCGATTATTACGGGGAAACCTGGGACGCATTCTTGGATGCGTTTCGTACTGTAGGCGTTCCTGATAAGATTATCATCAGAGGAGAACGCGATATTCCTAAAGAATTGACACCGCAGGTTGACAGAATGTATAATACCTTAGATTATATGCGTACAGAATTGTCTGCCTTTGGACAAGTCTTTTCTTATGAAATAATAGATTGATCTTATTCCCCCTTTGGTACTCCAAAGGGGGAAGGTTTTACGCTGCGGCGTCCAGCATATTTTCGATGAAGATGCCGTAGCCCGTCGTCGGGTCATTGACCAGGAGAGGATAGCCGGACACGCGTGTGTCAAGTATGGGACAACATTTCTGCCTAAACAGTTGACTATTCTCGTCAAAATGGTTATAATTGACGGGAAAGAATAAGGAGGTGACGAGATGCGTCATTTCAATTATGGAAATCTGGTCAATCGCACTTGGGATAACGGGATAGCGAATTTTTTGTCCCAGATCCATGAATTCAAGGGAAAGCAAGCCGTTTATATGCAGGATAAACCTATGGAAATGGAACGGCTGGTGGAGATCGCTAAGGTACAGAGCACAGAGGCTTCCAACTCTATCGAGGGAATCCGCACAACGGAAACGCGCTTGCGGCAGTTGATGGAGGAGCGCACAGCGCCCCGCAACCGGGACGAAAAAGAAATTGCCGGTTATCGGGATGCACTGAATATCGTTCATGAGAATTTTGATTATATTCCACTGACGCCGAACTATATTTTGCAGCTTCACAAAATTCTGCTTAGCCACACTGATTCCGGTTTTGGCGGCACTTTTAAGAATGTGCAGAATTATATCAGCGCTATCGACGAAAGCGGAAAACGGTTCACATTGTTTACCCCCTTGGCTCCTTATGAAACGCCGGAGGCGATGCAGGAGATCTGCGATGAGTACAACCGCGCGATCGGTGAGGGAGAGGTTGACCCTCTGCTGATCATTCCGGTGTTTATTCACGACTTTTTGTGCATCCATCCGTTTTTGGACGGCAACGGCAGAATGTCCAGGCTATTGACTACTCTGCTACTGTACCGGGCGGGCTATGAGGTAGGCAAATATATCTCACTGGAAGCGAAGATCGCGAAAAATAAAGATGCCTACTATACGGCGTTGGAGGATGCCCAAGTGGGTTGGCACGAGCAGCAGGATGATCCAACGCCCTTTATCCGTTATCTGCTCAGTACGATCGTTGCGGCATATCGGGATTTTGATGAACGCATCCGGATCATCAGCCCCTCCTCTTTGGAAACAGTAAGGCTTGCGATCGAGAATAAGCTGGGTAAGTTCACAAAGAGACAGATCCTGGAGTTGTGCCCCACACTGAGTGCATCCACGGTGGAACGCCACCTCAAAAAACTCACCGCGGAAGGCTACCTTTCCAAACATGGCGCAGGAAAGAGCACGTTCTATACGCGAAAATAAAGCAATAAGAGGCTGTCTTACGATTGAAAGGTAAGACGGCCTCTTAAACATTATATTTGATAATATCGGTAATCTCGCAATCCAGGATATAGCAGAACCGGGCAAGAACATCGGAATCGCTGGGCTCGACTGTGCCGGAGCCATTTCCCTTGTGGTATTGCCAAGGAAAAAGAGTGTTTTTTTACGGCGGGCGGCTGATAGCCGCCCCTGCATGATTACATGGTGCCGTTGGCAAGGTCGGCGACCAGGGCGTACATTTCCTGCTCGCTGCGGACATTGTGGGCGCGGTTTATGATGTCGTTTTTCTGCCCTTCCGTCAGGTGGGCGTAGCGGTTCATGGCGGCTGTGTTGGAAGACAGCGCCAAGCCGAAGCCAATGGGGATGTTGTAGAAGTCCATAGCGTTTTTCTCCTTTTGTTTTTAGATTGCCACGCCAGTGTGCGCACTGGCTCGCAATGACAACGGGGGACGGCGGGCGGATGTGGGCATCCGACCCTACTCGCAATGACAGCGGGGGACGGCGGGCGGATGTGGGCATCCGCCCCTACGATCATTTTGGATGGCGTGCGTAGGGGACGATGCCCACATCGTCCCGTTACGCTGCGGCGTCCAGCATATTTTCAATAAAGATGCCGTAGCCCGTTGTGGGGTCGTTGACCAGAACATGGGTGACCGCGCCCACCAGTTTGCCGTCCTGGATGATGGGACTTCCGGACATTCCCTGGACGATTCCGCCGGTGGCGGTGAGCAGATCCGGGTCGGTGACCTTCAGCAGCATATTCCGGGTCCTGCCCGCGGTATTGGGATAGATCTTCAAAATCTCCACAGAATATTCCCGAACCTGGTCGCCGCACACGGTGCTGCGAATGGTTGCCTGTCCCGTATGCACCGCGTCGGCAGGTGCAACGCAAAGGGCTTTGCCGCGGATATTCTCCTGCGTGTTGCCAAATATTCCCTGGGCGGTGTTTTTTGCGATAGTTCCCAGTGCGGTGCTGTCGGTCACAGAGCCCATCAGCTGTCCCGGGTCACCTACAGCACCTTTTTTGACGGTGTAGATCTGGGCTGGGTAAAAGCTGCCGGTGCGCAGCTGTAAAAGCGTACCGTTTTTGTTGTTCACGCCGTGCCCCAAAGCGGCAAAGGTGCCTGTAGCAGGATCATAATAGGTTATGGTGCCAAGCCCGGAGGTGCCTTGCTTGAGGTATACGCCCAGACGGGGACCGTCAGAGGTAGCCACAGGGGTTACAGACAGGGTCTTCGTTTTGCTTTCCCGCTGTACCCGAATGTCCACCGGTCCGTCAGCAGTCATTAGGGCGCTGCGCACATCCTCAGCGCAGGCAACAGCAGTACCGCCAATGGAAAGGATCCTGTCGCCCGGCTTCAGACCTGCGGCTTCTGCAGCAGCACCCAGGGTCTCGTCGAAGGCAGTAACGGTAACGGTGTTATCTGACAGCTGCAGACCGATGACCTCACCGCCGGGGATCAGCTCTGTGGCTGCGTCTGCCCGGGGCGTGAGCAGGAATATAGTAAGAAAAAGAAATGCAAACCGATTGGCAAATTTTTTCATAAGCGATGACCTCCTTGCTCTTTTAATATTCCATCTGACAGCGAATGTAACCGATGAAAAACGCGAAAATTTTGTAAATAAATGGATGTTCAAATTCCGATTTGTCGGGCTGTTTACCCACAAGCATTAACCAATTGTCATTCCGAGCCAGTGCGCACACTGGCGTGGGAATCTACTGGTAAAACTCGGGTTTTGAGATTGCCACACCAGTGACATCGGTCACTGGTTCGCAATGACAATAGGGGCGAAGCAGCCCGACAAATGGGGTTTTGACTGCCGCAGGAGCGATACCGGGCGGCGCAGGGCAAAAACGATATGCTGTGCAGTCCGTGCGCATTGCCTGTCGGGGCTACCCGACAAATCAGAATTTTGTTTTTCCGTTGCCGAATTTTGGCAGCGGGAAAAATTTTTTCCGGGGATAAATTTTGCTCCGGTGCCAAATATATAGATAGAATTTCAGGAGGGAGAAACATGAAACATTCTTTCAAAAGACTGCTTGCGTTTTCCTTGGCAGCGGCATTCTCTGCGGGCGTGCTCTCTGCCTGTCAAAACGGCAGCAACACCCCATCCAACGACGGTGCAAATAACGACACACTGGTCATCGGCACCCAGAACTTCGACGGCAAGTTCTCCCCATTCTTTTATACCAATTCCTACGAAAACGATGTGCTGAGCCTGGTCCATGTCAATTTGTTGGGAACCGACCGGGAGGGTGCCGTTGTCTTAAACGGCATCGCCGGCGAGAGCCGCCCCTACAATGGCACCGATTACACCTATACCGGCATTGCCGACTGCAGCATCACCGAAAACCCGGACGGCACGGTGTATTATGACTTCACCCTGCGCGACGGCGTGAAATTCTCCGACGGCACACCGGTGGATATCGACGATGTGATCTTTTCCTTATATGTGCCGCTGGATCCTACCTACGACGGTATCATGACCCTGTATTCACTGCCCATACAAGGACTGGATGCTTACCGCAGCGGTATGCAGTCCCGACTGGAGCTGATCCTTTCCGCCGGTCCCGGGGAGTACACGGACACCAGCTCCTACACCCGTGTCCAATACGATACCTTCTGGGCTGCCTTCTGGGATGCCGGAGAGGATTTTGTCCAGGGCATTGTCGATCACCTAGTGGAAAACGGCACGAACACCGCTGAGGATACCATCGCCGCCTATGCCGCCAATTGGGGCTACACCCTGGCTCCGGATGCCACTGCGGCAGACTTTTTCCGGGCGATCGTGGATACCTGCGGCTACGATCTGAGTGAGAACGGTATAGACCGGGAAGCAGGTTTGGTCTCTATGCCGGATGCCCTGAATGCCCGGCTGGGGAATACTGCCGGGGAGTACCATACAGGGGTCCAGACAGGCAATTCCGCCCCCAGTATCTCCGGTATCCAAAAGACCGGCGACCGACAGCTGCGCATCGTTATGACCGAGCTGTCCGCCACCGCCATCTACACCCTCGCTACCGCGATCGTGCCGATGCATTACTACGGCGAGGAAGCGCTGTACAACTACGATGCCAACATGTTTGGCTTCACCAAAGGCGACCTGACCGATGTACGGTCCGTGACCCCGAAGCCCATGGGCGCAGGTCCTTACAAGTTTGTCAGCTATACCGGGGGTACTGTTACCCTGGAGGCAAACGAGCAGTATTGGAAGGGACAGCCCAAAACGAAATATATTCAGTTTCGGGAGGGACAGGAAGCAGATAAAGTCTCCGGTGTCGTCACCGGCACCATCGATATCACCGACCCGTCCTACTCTGTTGAAACGGCAAAGTCTATCGCCGCTGCCAACGGCGGTGCTGTCTCCGGTGATGTGCTGACCACCAAAATGGTGGCAAACCTGGGCTATGGTTATGTGGGCATCAACGCCAAAAATGTATGTGTCGGCGGCGACCCCGGCTCAGACGCTTCGAAGTCCCTGCGCAAGGCGCTTGCCACGGTCATTGCCGTTTACCGGGATGTGGCTGTGGATTCCTACTATGGCGAGTACGCCAATGTGATCAACTATCCCATATCTGACACCTCCTGGGCAGCGCCCCGGGTCACAGACAGTGGCTACCGGATCGCCTTCTCCTTAGATGCCGACGGCAATGCGCTCTACACCGCCACCATGACCCCGGAGGAGAGATACGCCGCAGCAAAGGATGCCGCCCTGGGCTTTTTCCAGGCTGCAGGCTACACCGTATCAGATGGCAGAGTCATTGCCGCCCCGGAGGGAGCGCAGCTGCACTATGAGGTCCTGGTAGGTGCCGGCGGCACCGGTGACCACCCCACCTTCATGGCGCTGACTCTGGCTGCCGAGGCACTGCGGGGCATCGGCTTTCAGCTGATCGTCACAGATGTTTCCAACTTCTCCGAGCTGACAAACGCAGTCAACTCCGGCACAGCGGAGCTGTTTGCCATGGCATGGGGCGCAACGCCTGATCCGGACCTGTACCAGGTGTACCACTCTCAGGGTGGCTCCAACGAAAAGGCATATTTTCTCAAGGACGATACCCTGGACGAGCTGATTCTCCTCGCCCGCCGGTCCTCCGACCAGACCTACCGCAAGACCCTTTACCGAGAGTGCCTGGATATTATCGCAGACTGGGCGGTAGAAATTCCCGTGTACCAGCGGCAGAATGTGATCATCTTCTCCTCCGAACGGGTGAATATGGACACCGTTACCCCGGATATCACCACCTTCTGGGGTTGGGAAAACGATATCGAAAAGCTCCAAATGCGCTAAATTCCGCTTTGTCGGGTAGCCCCGACAGGCAATACGCACGAACTGCGCAGGGTGTCGTCTTTGCCCTGCGCCGCCCGGTATCGCTCCTGCGGCAGTCAAACTCCGATTTAGCGGGTAGCCCCGACAGGCAATACGCACGAACTGCGCAGGGTGTCGTTTTTGCCCTGCGCCGCCCGGTATCGCTCCTGCGGCAGTCAAATTCCGATTGATCGGGCTGCTTCGTCCCTGTTGTCATTGCGAACCAGTGACCGATGTCACTGGTGTGGCAATCTCAAAAATCGAGTTTTACCAGTAGATTC
>JAZSHB010000106.1:0-7587 GCA_045533015.1 Faecousia sp. | reverse complement strand
TGCAGCTGGTGAAGACCAAGAAGGGTGTGAACCTGGTCTCCTCCTGCTTCATCATGGTTCGCGGCGAAGAGAAGCTGGCCATGGGTGACTGCGCCATCAACCTCAGCTACGAGGATACCCTGGACAAGGAAGGCAATGTGGTCCTGTCCGGCGCTCAGAAGCTGGCCGAGGTGGCTGTGGAAACCGCCAACACCGCCAAGGTCTTTGGCATCGACCCCAAGGTCGCCATGCTCTCCTTCTCCACCAACGGCTCCGGCAAGGGCGGCACTGTGAAGCTCAGCCATGATGCCACCGCCATCGCCAAGGAGATGGCTCCCGACCTGCTCATCGACGGTGAGATGCAGTTCGACGCTGCCGTTGCCCCTGAGGTCGGTCAGCTGAAGTTCCCCGGCTCTCCCGTTGCCGGTTACGCCAACACCTTTATCTTCCCCTGCATCGAGGCAGGCAATATCGGCTACAAGATCGCACAGCGTCTGGGCGGCTTTGAGGCATACGGTCCGATCCTGCAGGATCTGGCAGCTCCCTTTACCGACCTGTACCATGACTGTAATGCCGACGAGGTCTATAAGATGGCGATCATCACTGCCGCGCTGGTTTAATCCTCTGAAAAGCATACTGAAAAGCAGCCGTTTTTACGGCTGCTTCAGAGTGTCAAAAAAGCCCCAAACCGTCAAAATGGATATTTGGCGGTTTGGGGTATTCTTCTGAACAAGCCACAGATCAAACAATAAACCTTGTAGAGGCGGGCATCGCCCGCCCGCCAAAAACAGCACTTTTGCTTGCTTGCGCAAGCCATTTTGCCTTACTGCGCAACCCGGTCTCTACCGTACCTATGTACGCCGACGAACCCGGGTTGCTTGTCTTTGGAGTTTCCTTGACCTCTGTCAGTCTGTCAAAAAACAAGTTTTTCGACAGACTGAAGCAGCCGTTTTTACGGCTGCTTTTTTTATCCAAAAACGCTGTTAAAATCACGCTTTTTTTCCACAGGGCTGTGGAAAAAATCTGCTTGTTTTTTTCTGTAAATTATGTTACAATTTAGGGTGAGAGAATAGTATCCTTTTTGCCTGTTTTTCAGACGCTTTTTCAAGGGATATTTACCAGAAAGGAGCCCTTTTATGTACGCTTCCGCCTATGTCTGGGCGAAGATCATCAGCTACCTGGAGGAACGCCTCGGTTCGCTGACCATCTCCGCCAGCTTTGACGATGCAGAGATCATTGAGCTTAATGACGCACAGCTGATCATCTACTCCCCAAATGAATTCCGCAGAGAGGTGATCTGCCGCCGCTATATGCAGTACATCCAGGATGCGCTGAAGGAAATCTTTAATTCCGATGCCAAGCTGATCGTTTTCGGCAACGAGGAGCTGCAGGCTTACCGTTCCACCGGTACCCGGAAAACGGCTATGGACTTTAATCCCCAGTTCACCTTTGATAATTTTGTGGTAGGTCCTTCCAACCGGTTTGCCCACGGCGCAGCGATCGCTGTCAGTAATAACCCCGGTCAGGTTTACAATCCCCTGTTTATCTACGGACCTCCCGGTGTGGGCAAGACCCACCTTTTGTATGCTATTGCCAACGGTATCCGAAAGGCAAAGCCCGATGCCAATGTGGTTTATATCAAGGGTGATCAGTTCACCAATGAGCTGATCGAGGCGATCAAGGGCGGTAAAAACATCGAATTCCGCAACAAATACCGGGAAGCAGATCTGTTTCTGATCGATGATATCCAATTCATTGCCGGTAAGGAATCCACCCAGGAGGAATTTTTCCACACCTTTAACAAGCTCTATGAGGAGCATAAGCAGATCGTCATGACCTCCGACCGGAAGCCCAGCGATATGCTGACCCTGGAGGACCGTCTGCGCACCCGTTTTGAGTGGGGTCTGCTTGCCAGCATTGAAGCGCCGGACTATGAGACCCGTATGGCGATCATCAAGACCAAGGCAAATTCCCTGGGGCTGGATCTCAGCGACGAGGTATGCAACTACATCGCTGTCAATGTGACCAACAATGTCCGTCAGATCGAGGGCACGGTAAAGAAGATCATGGCCTACCGGGATCTGAATAATATGCCTCTGGATCTTCCCAATATCTCCCGGGCGATCAATGATATGTTTAAGAGCGAGGGAAATACCCTGCCTACTCCCAGTCTGATCATCGGCCAGGTATGTACCTTCTATTCCATTGAAGAAGAAACCCTCAGAGGAACGCTGAAAAACAAGGGAACTGCCGAGGCGCGGCAGGTTGCGATCTATCTGATCCGTAAGCTGACTAATCTCAGCACCCCGGATATCGGCAAAGAATTTAACCGGGATCATTCCACGATCATCCACTCTATCAATAAGGTGGAAACGGCACTGAAAAACGGTGACGAAAATCTGCAAAACCATATTCGCGATATTACTGCCAACATTAACTCCAAGCTTTGATTTTTCCACAGCCCCTGTGGAATGTGGAAGGATTTTCTGTTGAAAAATTCTTTCTTGAAAATTTTCTACAGGGTCTGTTGAAAACTTGTTTCTTTCAACAATTTGCCTGTGGAAAAAAACACATTGTGTCAGTAAGAAAAATAGTACTTTTCCACATAAAATTTCTCTAATACTACAATTACTGCCTAAATATATTTACATTTATATTTATTTATAATCTTTGAAAAAAGGAGTTTTTTGTATGCGCTTCACCTGTGAAAAAAGTATGCTTGTCACCGGTCTGAATATTACAGGAAGAACGGTTGCTCAAAAAAGCGCCCTTTCCGCGATCGAAGGAATCCTATGCCAGGCAGAAAGCGGACTTACTCTTACCGGCTTCAATATGGAAACAGCCATCACCTATGCATTGGAGGCAGAGATCAGTGATACCGGCGCATGTATCTTGCCGTCAAAGCTGTTTGGTGATATTATCCGACGGCTGCCCGAGGGTCCGGTGACAGTGGTCGTGGACGAAAATTATAAGGTGTCCATTCGTTCCGGATATGCCTCTTTTACGATCTCCGCGGAATCTGCTGAGGATTATCCGGAGCTTCCGGATGTGGGAATGGGAAGAAATGTGGAGCTGCCCCAGCAGGCACTGAAGGAGTTGATCTCCGGAACGATCTTTGCCGTTTCTGAAAATGAGGACCGTCCTATTCACACAGGTGTGAAATTCGAGGTGGAGGATATGACCGTTTCCGCCATTGCGGTGGACGGCTTCCGTCTTTCCCGCCGGACTTACCATACCCAGACGCCCACCGGCAGGACGATGTCATTCGTAGTCCCTGCGCATGGACTGAAGGAAGTGGAAAAAATACTGCAGGACAGCGAGGAAATAGCTTCCTTCACGCTGGGAGCAAAGCACATACTTTTTAATATCGGTGAGGCAACACTGATCTGCCGCCTTCTGGACGGAAATTTCCTGGATTGGCGCAAGGTCGTTCCTACAGCTTGTCCGGTGAAGCTGGTCGCCAATGTTGCGGAGCTTTCTTCTTCCCTGGAGCGTGTGGGTTTGATCGTTTCTGAAAAATACAAGAGCCCGGTCAGATGTGTTTTTTCTGACCAGGAGCTGCTTTTGAAGACAAATACCACCATCGGTGCGGCAGAAGACCGCTGCTCCATCGCCGGCGACGGCAAGGAGCTGGAGATCGGCTTTAATGTCCGTTATCTGTGTGATGCCTTGCGGGCGGTTCCCAGTGAAGAAGTCGTACTGGAGCTGACAAACAGCTTAAGTCCTATTGTATTTACACCGGTAGATGACAAGGAGGATTTTGCTTATATGGTCCTGCCTGTACGGATCTCTACCTGAGGAAATAGAAATGCGAGTAACGGTAACAAAAAAGGATCGTCACATTCCGGTGGTGATCACCACGGAATTCATTAAGCTGGAAGCAGCACTGAAGCTTGCAAACGCAGTGGAATCCGGCGGTATGGCGAAAAATGTTATACAGGACGAGCTGGTACGGGTGGGAGAAGAAGTATGCACCATGCGGGGTAAAAAGCTGTACCCCGGTGACCGGTTTTCCTTTGACGGCAACACATATTTGATCTGTGCCAATGAAAATTGAAAAAATAGAGCTTCAGGATTTCCGGAATTATCAGCAAGCGCAGCTAACCTTTGCGCCTGGGGTCAATTTGATCGTGGGAGACAATGCCCAGGGAAAGACAAATCTGCTGGAGGCGATCGTATATGCAGGCAGCGGAAAAAGCTTCCGGACACAAAAAAGCGCGGAGCTTGTAAGACTGGGTGCGGAATTTGGGGATATCCAGGCAAGTGTGTTTTCCCAGGAGCGCAGTCAGACCCTGCGTTGGGTGTTGTTCCCCTTTTCCAGACCCCGGCAACTGTACTGCAATGGGGTAAAAAAGAAAGCAGCAGGAGATATTTCCGGTATTTTGCAGACAGTCCTGTTTTGTCCGGAGGATCTGATGGTCCTGAAGGCTGGTGCTTCTGCCCGACGGCGGCTGGGAGATAACGCGTTATGTCAACTAAGACCCAACTATGAAGCAGCCTTAACAGAATATGGCAGAATTTTGGAGCAGAAAAACCGGATATTAAAGGATCGCTTTGAAAACCCGGCGCTGCTGCAGATCCTGCCGGAGTATAATACCCGCCTTTGTCAGGTGGGCGCGCTGCTGATCTCTTACCGGTCGCGGTTTTATGCGGGACTGGGAAAGGCGGCAGCCGGTTATCACAATGCTTTTTCCGGCGGTAAGGAGGAATTTTCCTTACATTACCGCACGGTCTCTACCGTTTCGGATCCCTTTGCCCCGGTGGAGGTACTTACCCAGCAGCTTCAGGAGCATCTTGTACAGCATGAACGGGCAGAGCTGGAAAGCGCCCAATGTCTGACCGGACCCCATAAGGATGATTTTGATGTGTGCTTATCGGGAATGTCCTTAAAGTCCTTTGGTTCTCAGGGGCAGGTGCGTACCAGCGCAATCAGCTTAAAGCTTGCCCAAAGGGAGCTGATGGCTAATCAGTCCGGGCAAATGCCGGTGCTTTTGCTCGACGATGTGCTTTCTGAGTTGGATCCCGGCAGGCAGGATTTCGTACTGAACCAGATAACCGAAGGGCAGGTTTTTATTACCTGCTGCGAACCGGGCAGGTTCACAAAATTGGGAAAGACGATTGAAATAAAAGCAGGAGATGTTGTTTAATATTTGGGGATTGCCACACCAGTCTGTGGACTGGTTCGCAATGACCTGTGGTTTTTAGGAGTATGCATTATGTCTGAAGAAACAAAGGTAACACAAGAATATGGCGGTGAACAAATTCAGGTTCTGGAAGGACTTGAAGCGGTCCGCAAGCGACCTGGTATGTATATCGGCTCTACCTCTTCGTCCGGTCTGCACCATCTGGTGTATGAGATCGTGGATAACTCCATCGACGAGGCACTTGCCGGTTACTGTAAGCATATCACCGTTACGATCAATCCCGGTAATTCCATCACTGTTACCGACGATGGACGCGGTATTCCTGTGGATATTCAGCCCCAGACAGGAAAACCTGCCCTGGAGGTCGTTTTCACGGTGCTCCACGCCGGCGGTAAGTTCGGCGGCGGCGGGTATAAGGTCTCCGGCGGGCTGCACGGCGTAGGTGCGTCTGTTGTTAACGCGTTGTCCGAATGGCTGCAGGTCCGGGTCTATAAAAACGGCAAGATTCATGAAATGAAATTTGCCAGGGGACAGATCACCCAGGAAATGAAGATCGTGGGCGATACAGATAAGAACGGTACAGAGGTCACCTTCCAGCCTGATCCGGAGATGTTCGACGATGTGATCTACAGCTATGATATCCTCCACGACCGTATGCGGGAGGAGGCTTTCCTCAACGCAGGTCTTTCTATCACCATCACCGATGGACGGGAGGAAGAACCCATCTCGGAGACCATGTGCTACGAGGGAGGTATCCGGGAGTTTGCTACCTGGACAAACCGGCACAAGACCGTGCTGCACGAAGATGTGATCTATCTCTCCGGCAGCAAGGGCGATGCCAGCGCTGAGATCGCTATTCAGTATAACGACGGCTACAATGAATCCCTGCAGTCCTTTGCCAACGATGTACGCACCCCCGAGGGCGGTATGCACGAGACCGGTTTCAAGACAGCGCTGACCAGAGTTCTCAATGCCTATGGCACGAAAAACGGTGTGATCAAGGGCGACGATAAGGTCTCCGGCGAGGATTGCCGGGAAGGTATCACCGCTATCATTTCCGTGAAGCTGACGGATGCCCAGTTTGAAGGACAGACCAAGGCAAAGCTGGGAAATGCCTATATCCGTACTTTGGTGGATAACATTGTCAGCGACCAGCTGGCTACCTATTTTGAGGAGCACCCTGCCACCGCCAAGCAGATTTTGGAAAAAGCTATGATGGCAAACCGGGCAAGAGAGGCTGCCCGGAAGGCGCGGGAATCTGTCCGGCGCAAGACCGGCCTCGAATCCGGTCAGATGCCGGACAAGCTCCAGGATTGCAATGAGCGCGATCCCTCCCTGTGCGAGATCTACATCGTTGAGGGTGACTCTGCTGCAGGCTCTGCCATCCAGGGCAGAGACTCCCGGTTCCAGGCGATTCTTGCCATGTGGGGCAAGATGCTCAATGTGGAAAAGGCAAGAGCCGACAAGATCTACGGCAACGATAAGCTGTATCCGCTGATCGTGGCACTGGGCGCCGGTATCGGTGAGGAATTTGATATTGAGAAACTGCGCTACCATAAGGTCATCATCATGGCGGACGCGGATGTGGACGGTGCCCATATCCGCACCCTGCTTTTGACCTTCTTCTTCCGGTATATGCGGCCGCTGATCGAAAACGGCTATGTCTATTCCGCCGTGCCGCCCCTTTACAAGCTGAAAAAGGGCAAGACCGAACGTGTGGCGTATTCCGACGAGGAGCGTGACCAGGTATCCGCGGAGCTCCGGGGTGAGACTGGCGTGAAGGTAGATATTGCCCGGTTCAAGGGTCTGGGCGAGATGGATCCCCACGAGCTGTGGGAGACCACCATGGACCCTGAGACCCGCAGCCTGCGCCGTATCACCTTGGAGGATGCCCGCCGGGCAGACGAAATTTTCACCGTTCTCATGGGTGAGCAGGTAGAGCCCCGCAGAGAATGGATCGAGCGTAACGCAAAGTACGCTGTTAATCTGGATGTTTAAGGAGGTGACGCATAATGGCAAGTCATAACCGAAGCTATACCCCGGAGGATATCCGGTTTCCGGACCAGGTGATCACAGAAAACAATCTGGTCAAGGAAATGGAAAAAGCATATCTTGAGTACTCCATGAGCGTCATCGTCAGCCGTGCCCTGCCGGATGTGCGGGACGGTCTGAAGCCTGTCCACCGCCGTATCCTGTACACTATGTACGAAAGCGGTCTGACCTCGGACAAGCCCTTCAAAAAGTCTGCTACCTGTGTCGGTGATGTGCTGGGTAAATACCATCCCCATGGCGACGCATCGGTCTACGATGCCATGGTCCGTTTGGCACAAAACTTCTCCATGCGCTATATGCTGGTGGACGGTCACGGCAACTTCGGTTCTGTGGACGGCGATCCGGCAGCAGCCTACCGTTATACAGAAGCCCGGTTGAGCAAGCTGTCTAACCAGATGCTCCGGGATATCGA
>JAZSHB010000117.1:0-3912 GCA_045533015.1 Faecousia sp. | reverse complement strand
ATTCTGACAGTCAATGCCGGAATCGACTGGGACCGGGAGGAAACGGTCCGGGCACAGGTGCTTGCGCACCTGGATGCCTGCCGCCGGGGCGAGATCTCCCCGGAGGAGCTGGAGGCGGCGAAGCAGGCGGTGATCAACGGTCTGCGCAGCGTCCATGACAGTCCCGGCGCGATCGAGAATTATTACGCCACCGCTGCCCTCAGCGGCTTGGGGATGACTCCGCAGGTGTATATTGAAAAGGTGCGTCAGGTGACGGTGGAACAGGTGGCTACCGCCGCCGGGACGCTGACGCTGCACACGGTGTACTTTCTGAAGGGGGGCGCGTGATGGACAAGCGATATTATCCGGCGCTTGGGGAAACGGTATTTTGGGACACCCTTCCCAACGGACTGACTGTTGCGGTGGTCCCCCGTTCCGGCTTTACCAAAAAGCTTGCTTATTTCGTTACGGATTACGGTGCGATCCACACCGCCTTTTCCCTGGACGGCACGGCAGTCCGCGCCCCGGATGGGGTGGCGCATTATCTGGAGCACAAGCTGTTTGATATGCCCCAGGGGGATGTGATGGAGCAGTTTGCTGCATTGGGTGCATCTCCAAACGCCTTTACAAGCTATGACATGACTGCGTATTATTTTTCCTGTACGGAAAATTTTGACCGGTGTTTGCAGCTGCTTCTGGAGTTTGTTTCCACAGGGTATTTTACCGAAGAAAGCGTACAGAAGGAGCAGGGAATCATCGGTCAGGAGATCGGCATGAACGCGGACAATCCGGACAGCCGGGTGTTTGAAAATCTGATGACCGGGATGTATGAAAACCATCCCATCCGCGTACCGATCCTCGGCACGCAGGAAACCATTGCCCGGATCACGCCCCAGGTGCTGCACCAATGCCACCGGGCATTTTACCGCCCCGGCAATATGCTTTTGTGTGTGGTAGGCGATGTGGACCCGGCAGGCGTGAGCGAAATTGCCCGGAAGGTGTTGCCCCGGCAGGATGAAACGGCGGTGTCCCGCACGGACCGCTGGCAGGAGGAAATGACCTGTCTGAAAGCGCTGGTGACGGAGGACATGGAGGTGGCAATGCCTATGTTCCAGTTGGGCTTCAAGTGCGAGCCACTGGGCACAGGGGATGAAGCGGTCCGGCAGGAGGCGATCGGCGATCTGGCGGCAGAGGCGCTGTTCGGAGAGTCCTCGACGCTGTACCTGCGGCTGTATGAGGCGGGTCTGATCGACGGGTCCTTTGGAGGCGGCTTTGAGACGGTGGATGGCATGGCGATGCTCACCGCCTCCGGGGACAGCGATGAACCGGAAAAAGTCCGGGATGCGGTTCTGGAGCAGGCGCGCATCCTTGTTCGGGACGGGATCCCCCAGGCGGATTTTCTGCGGATGAAGCGCAGCGCCCTGGGGCGGCGTATCCGGGATCTGGACAGCTTCGACAGCACCGCTTTCCGTATTTGTGCGTACTATTTTTCCGGCTTTGACTATCTGCGTTTTCCGGAAATTTACCGGACGGTGGAGCAGGAGGATATCCGGCAATTTCTTGACAGAGTCGTCACCGCCCCCCGGTGCTGTCTGTCTGTTATCAAACCAAAAGCATCCCAGGAGGTATAAAAATGGCTTGGAGAGAAGCAACATCTTCTATTTCGTTTCCGGGTCTTGGCATCGAACTTGACCCGCCGGTGGGCTTTTCCATCGGGAGCATCAACATCCAGTTTTATGGTGTGATCATTGCGGTAGGTCTTCTGCTGGCTGTGATCTACGGCTTAAAGCGCAGAGCCCAATTCGGTCTGCGGGAGGACGATATCCTGGACGGTGTACTGGGAATCGTTCCCTTTGCCATCATTTGCGCCCGCGCCTATTACTGCATTTTCTCCTGGGAAAAGGAGTTTGCCGCAGATCCTATCCGGGTGCTGTATATCTGGAATGGCGGTATTGCCATCTATGGCGGTGTTATCGGCGCGGTGCTGGGAATCGTGGTGTTCTGTGCCATCCGCAAGATAAAGCTGGGGGCAGTGCTGGATCTGGTGGCGCTGGGCTTTTTGATCGGTCAGAGCATCGGCAGATGGGGAAATTTCTTCAACCGGGAGGCATTCGGCGCAGAAACGGAAAACTTTTTGCGCATGGGTCTGATGCTTACAGAAAGTGGCAATGTCGCCTCTGAGGTGCATTACTACCACCCTACCTTCCTGTATGAATCGCTGTGGAATCTGGCGGGCTTTGTGCTGCTGCATTTCCTGTCCAAAAAGCGGCAGTATGACGGGCAGATCGCTCTGGGCTATGCAGCCTGGTACGGTCTGGGCAGGACCTTCATCGAGGGACTGCGGACAGACAGCCTGTATTGGGGAACTATGCGGGTCAGCCAGCTGCTGGCGGCGGTGAGCTGCTTTGCCGCAGTGACGGCGCTGATCGTACTGGCATTTTTCAAGCATGACAAGAAAAAGCTGTTTGTCAATGTGGCAGCGGAACGGGAAGCCCTTGCAGCGCTGGCAGACACAGAGGAAGAAGCGGAAGATACAGAACAACCGTAAATTTTGATCTGTTACCGCAGATCGGAGCTTGAAGAGGTAGAGAGAATGAAAATTGCAACCAAGCAGCTCCCTTACAGCAAGGTGCTTGCGCGCAAGCAGCCGAAGCACAGAAGACCCCTGCGTCCCAATATGCTCCTGGCGGCGCTGATCCGGGTGCTGGCGATCTTCGATCTGCTGCCCACCCGCTTTACATACACCACCGATGGCATGGAAAAGCTGGAGAAAAACGAGCCGTGCCTGATCCTGATGAACCACTCCAGCTTTATCGACTTAAAAATCGCGTCCCGGATCTTCTTTCCCCGGCGCTACGGTATCGTGTGCACCTCTGACGGCTTTGTGGGCTTCGGTATGGCGCTTTTGATGCGGCTTATCGGCTGCATTCCTACCCGGAAGTTTGTAACAGACATTTCTCTGGTGCAGGATATGGAATACCTGCTGAAAAAGAAAAAGTGCAGCGTCCTCATGTACCCGGAGGCGAGCTACTCCTTTGACGGAAAAGCAACACCCCTGCCCCGGAAGATGGGCGTACTGCTGAAAAAACTGGGCGTTCCGGTGGTCACGGTCATCACCCAGGGGGCGTTTGCCAGAGATCCGCTGTACAACTGCCTGCAAAAACGCAATGTCAGGGTCAGCGCCCAGGTGAAGGTCCTTGCCACGGCACAGGAAGTGAAGGAACTGTCTGTCGCTCAGCTGGATGCGCTTTTGGAGGAAGCCTTCGGCTTTGATAACTTTAAGTGGCAGCAGGAGAACAGCATCAAGATCGACGAGCCGTTCCGGGCGGACGGGCTGCACCGGGTGCTTTACCGCTGCCCCCATTGCGGTGCGGAGGGAAAAACCGAGGGCAAGGGCGTGACTCTTACCTGCCACAGCTGCGGCAAGGTCTATGAACTGACGCAATACGGCTATCTGCGGGCTATGGATGGGGAAACGGCGTTTTCCCATGTGCCGGACTGGTACGCATGGCAGCGGCAGCAGGTGCGCAGGGAGCTGGAGGCGGGCACTTACCGGTTGGAGACGAAGGTGCGTATCGGCATGATGGTGGACTACAAGGCGATCTACATGGTCGGTACCGGAACACTGATCCACGACACCGAGGGTTTCCGGCTCACCGGCTGTGACGGACAGCTCAGCTACACCCAGGGACCCCTGGCGTGCTACGGACTGTATGCGGATTACTACTGGTATGAGATCGGGGACATGATCTGCATTGGCAACCAGGATGCGCTGTACTACTGCTTCCCCCAGGATGCCGGAGATGTGGTGGCAAAGACCCGGCTGGCAGCAGAGGAGCTGTACAAAATGAAAAAACGCCGCCCTGCAGGGGCAGCGAAATGAAGAAAAGCGCCCGGCGGCCAAAAGGGGAGGGGGGCTGGCTTGTGAGATTT
>JAZSHB010000075.1:0-8831 GCA_045533015.1 Faecousia sp. | reverse complement strand
GAATATCATATCGCCTATCGGACAGACAGCTCCAATTTGGGGGACGAATTTCTTCGCAATCGGCTGCGACACCATGTGGTGCCGTTACTGGAGCAGGAGAATCCCCGGTTTGCGGAAAATCTGTCTGCCTTGGCACTGCGCCTGCGGCAGGACGAAGCGGCGCTTGCATCTATGGTGCAGGCAGAAGATGTCCTGGATATCAATACACTGCAAAGTATGCCTGCGGCGGTACGCAGTCGCACTTTAGGGGCGTGTTTGGAGCGTTGGGGCGTTCCGGAGCCGGAGGCAGAGCATATCGAACTGGCGGAAAAATTGGTGTTTTCCCGTAATCCTTCCGCCTGTGCCAGCTTTCCTGGGGGTGTTCAGGTCGTGCGCAACTATGAAAAGCTGGTTGCCGCACGGAAGACCCAGACGATTTCTGCCACATGCCTTAGCTGCCCCGGCAGCGTGGAATTACCGGAGCTGGGTCTGCGTGTGGTATGCACGCCGGCAGAACGGCTGCTGGACGCGCAGGACTGCTTTACGGTAAACCCGCAGGGACAGATGATCCTGCGGACCAGACAGGCAGGGGATACCATGCGACTGCCCGGTGGAACGAAAGCGCTGAAAAAATTGTTTATTGACAGAAAGATTCCCGCATCACAACGAATGCAGATTCCTGTGATCGCAGATGAAGCGGGAGTTTTGGGTGTGTACGGTATCGGCGTAAGCCGGGACCGGCTTGCCGAAACGTTTCCGGCGGTACAGGTTTGCTTTGAGCCTATCTGAACCAGCGGTTGCTGATAAATACACATTGCATCATTGGGAGGTCCAAATGACAAAGGATATACAGAGAGTGCTTCTGAGCGAGGAGCAGATACAGGATAAAGTGAAGGAGCTGGCAAGCCAGCTGTCTGCGGAATATGCAGGGAAGGACCCTGTATTTGTAGGCGTGCTCAAGGGCGTGGTCATGTTTTTTGGGGATATGGTGAAGAGAATTGACATTCCCTGCCAGATCGACTTTATGTGGATATCCTCTTACGCGGGAACGAACTCTGCCCGGATGGAGGTCAAGCGGGATGTGTCTGTAGACCTGAAGGGGCGGCATGTGGTAATACTAGAGGATATTTTCGATACCGGCAATTCTCTGGAGTTTACCTACAAGCATCTGCTTTCCAAGGAGCCTGCCTCCCTGAAAATCTGTACGCTGCTGGATAAGCCGGAGCGCCGCAATCCCAGTGTCACCGTGAAGCCGGATTATACAGGCTTTACGATCCCCAATGAATTTGTCGTGGGCTATGGTCTCGATTTTAACGAGCATTACCGCAACCTGCCCTATGTGGGCGTGCTGAAGCCCGAGGCGTATGCATAAAAAGGAGAACCCTGTTTTGAAGAACCGTAAGATCATAACCACTGTAATTTATATTGTTGTGTTAGTGCTGGCTTTTTCCTGGATGCTGGGACTGTTTGGGGGCAACCGGAATTCCTTGTCCTACTCCCAGGTGGTAACGATGTTCCGGCAGGAGCAGGTGCGCAGCTTTGTGGTAGAGGAAAACACCCTCTATCTTGTGCTGCATGAACCCTACAACGGGAAAACCTCTGTAACCGCAAGACTGGCAGACCCGGAGGGCTTCCGTCAGGATATGTGGCAGCTGCTGCTGGAGCAGTCGGAGTCCGGCGTGTTGGAAAGCTACGATTTTGTGCCGGAAAAGGAGCAATCTCCCTACGCTTACATCATCCCCATCATTTTGGCAGGTCTCGTATTGATCTTTGTATGGGTACTGCTGGTGGGCCGTGCCAACAGCAACAACCCTATGAATAATTTTGGCAAGGCACGCACGCTGAACGGAAGTACCGGCAAGAAGGTCACCTTTGCCGATGTGGCGGGTGTTGATGAAGAAAAGGCGGAGCTGCAGGAGGTTGTGGATTTCCTCAGAAATCCCCAGAAATTTACCGATATCGGTGCCCGTATTCCCCACGGAATTTTGCTTTCCGGCCCTCCCGGTACGGGTAAGACCCTGTTGGCGCGGGCGGTAGCAGGGGAGGCGGAGGTGCAGTTTCTGTCTATTTCCGGCTCTGATTTTATGGAAATGTATGTTGGCGTCGGCGCCAGCCGTGTCCGTGATCTGTTCGAACAGGCGAAGAAGGTAGCCCCCGCGATTATTTTCATCGATGAGATCGATGCGGTAGGCCGTAAGCGCGGCTCCGGCATGGGCGGCGGACATGATGAAAGGGAGCAAACCCTGAACCAGCTGTTGGTGGAGATGGACGGCTTCAGCCATACTGAGGGCGTGATCGTCCTGGCAGCGACCAACCGTGTGGATATTCTGGATCCGGCGCTGCTGCGCCCCGGTCGCTTTGACCGCCAGATCTACGTGGGAACACCGGATGCTAAGGGACGCGAGGAGATTCTGAAGGTCCACGCAAAAGACAAGCGCCTGGATGATACGGTGGAACTGAGAACAGTCGCTATGGCGACCTCCGGCTTTACGGGTGCGGATCTGAGCAACCTTCTGAACGAGGCGGCGATCTTGGCGGCACGGGAAGACCGCCAGGCGCTGAATATGCGCCATATCAATGACGCGATGATGAAGATCCTTGCAGGTCCGGAAAAACGCAGCCGTGCCCATCTGCAAAAGGATCTGCGTATGACTGCGATTCATGAGGCAGGTCACGCGGTGGCGATGCACAGCCTGTCCACCCATGACCCGGTGCATCAGATATCCATTGTTCCCAGAGGAAACGCCCTGGGTCTAACCTGGACGCAGCCTATGGAGGACAGCAACCACCTGACCCGCAATGAGATGTACGAGAAGATCGTCGGATTGCTGGGCGGACGGGTGGCTGAGGCGCTGTTTTTACAGGATATTTCTACCGGTGCTTCCAACGATATCGACCGCGCCTCCAAGCTTGCCCGGGATATGGTGGCACGCTACGGCATGTGCGAAAAGCTGGGTACGGTGTCCTATTCCGGTGGCAATGAGTTGTTTATCGGCAGGGATTATGAAAAAACCAAGAGCTATTCTGAAAAGGTCGCCGGTACCATCGACGATGAGGTAAAGCACATCATCGACAAAGCTTATGCGCAGTGCGCGGAGATTCTCAAGCGTGATGAGGAAAAGCTGAACACAGTGGTAGCGTTTCTGCTGGAGAATGAGACCATGTCCGGCGCACAGTTTGCCCAGTGCATGGCAGATCAGCCGATCTCCGATGCAAGCGATACGGCTCTGCTGGACGCATACAAACCGGAATAATGCGAACCTCTCAAGACACAGTCTTGAGAGGTTTGTGCATAATGCACAAAAACGCGGGCGGAAATTTGGCATGGTAACAACTTATTTACAATAAATTTTCATCCTTTATTGGGATTTTTATGCTATAATAGTATAGGTGGCAGATGACCGCCAAAGCAGCGCAGTAAAGGAGCGAGTATGAATAATATCCTTTTCTTTCTGACACCGAAGGCAATGTGTGCCTTCGTATATGATGATTATACCGTAAGACAGGCACTGGAAAAAATGGAAGCAGCCGGCTACGCATCCCTTCCCATCCTGAATAAGCGGGGCGAATACCGCGGCACGATCACAGAGGGCGATTTGCTGTGGGCGCTGAAAAATCTTTGTTACATGGATATGCGCCAGGCAGAAGCCAGAAAGATCATGGAGATCACCCGCAGGCGAGACAACATACCCGTGCGTGTTACGACCAGCATGTACGACCTGGTCCAGAGGGCAAGTACACAGAATTTTGTTCCGGTGGTAGACGACAAGGATACCTTTATAGGAATCGTCACCCGGGGCGCGATCATCAAGTATTGCAGTCAGCAGCTGTTCCCGGAGGATTGAGCGTTTCCGCCTCTTGTTTTCAAGAGGCGGTTTTTCTTGCAATAGACGAAAAAATCTGTTAGAATATATGTAACTATATCCTGGAGGAAAACTATGGATGACGAGAAGTTGAAAAAGCAAATAGGCGCGAATATTGTTTCCTACCGTAAGCACAACAATATGACACAGCTAGGTCTTGCGGAAAAGCTGAATTATTCGGATAAAGCCGTTTCAAAATGGGAAAGAGGGGAGTCTGTCCCGGATGTACTGACACTGGTGCAGCTGGCGGACCTGTTCGATATCACGGTCAACGAGCTGCTGGTGGATCCCAACGCCCTGCCAGAGAATCCCGGTACGGTGGAACGGGTCATGGGTAAGGCGGTGGAAAAGACGCTCAAGCGTAAGGCAGATAAGCGGATCATTCTGGGCTTATCGTCGGTGCTTGTGTGGTTTGTGGCACTTTTGATCTTTGTGGTGCTGTCCTCGTTTAATATCGGCAGGACATGGATCGCCTTTATCTACGCGGTGCCTGTCAATGCCATCGTTTTGCTGAGTCTTCGCTCGGCGTGGCACGATTTCCGCTGGAACCAGGGGCTGATCTCCTTGATCGTTTGGGGCAGTATCCTCAGCGTGTATATATCGCTGATGGTGTTTGCGCAGCTGAATGTATGGAAGCTGTTTTTGCTTGGCATCCCCGGACAGCTGGCAGTTTTTCTGTGGTTCCGACTGTACAGGAAACCGGCAAAGGAGAAGCATAATGGATAAGGCACAGCTGCGCCGCAGCATTCGGGAACAAAAGCGTGCCATGACAGATGCCCAGATCGAGGCTGCAAGCCGCCGGCTGGGCGAGCTGTTTATAAGCTCCGAGCAGTACAAAAAGGCGAAAACCATCTACGGCTACCTGCCCTATAATCAGGAGGTACGCACCGTTCCTATGCTGGAAAGGGCGATTGCCGATGGCAAGCGGGTGGCTGTGCCAAAGGTCTATGGCGACGAGATGAAATTTATTTACTTAGAGGACCTGACGCAGGTGGAAAAGGGTTATTCCGGCATACCGGAGCCTGTAGCGGACGGACCGGTGGCGGATGACCCTACGGCGCTGGTGCTGATGCCGGGTCTTGCCTTTGACAGGCAGGGACACCGCATCGGCTACGGCGGCGGTTTTTATGATAAATTCCTGGCAGCAGAGCCTCGGCATCCCACGCTGGCGCTGTGTTATGATTTCCAAATGCTTCCGTCAATCGAGACGGAGCAGTTTGATATCCCTGTGGACTGTGTCCTTTCGGCAGCTGCCCGGTAATGTGGAGGACTGAATATGCACGTACCAAGCGGAACGACCGCAGAGCTGGAGTTGGTGACCTTTCAGCAGGCGCTGAAAGCAGCCAATACCCCGAATCCGGATTATGATATTCGTAAGTGGCTCTACGCGCCCAATTTTTATTCCGAGTACCGCTATATTCTGGGAACACGGGGCAAAAACCCGTTGATCTGTATTGGCATCAATCCCTCTACAGCACGCCCGGATGATTTGGACAATACGCTCAAATCTGTGGAACGAATCGCTTTGGGCAATGGCTTTGACAGCTTTATCATGTTCAATGTATACGCCCAGCGTGCCACTGACCCGGATGCCATGGAGCACAGCTGCAATCTGCAGCTGCACAGGGAAAATCTGGAGGCGTTCCGCTATGTCCTGTCTATTTCTGAAAAACCCTGTGTCTGGGCGGCATGGGGAACGATTATTGAAAAGCGGGATTACCTTTCTGCGTGCCTGCAGGATATGCTGGCAGCAGGGGAACAGTACGGCGCAAAATGGTACTGTGCCGGGGCTGTGAGCAAAAAGGGGCACCCCCACCATCCTTTGTATCTGCGCAAGGATGAAAAGCTCAAGCCTTTTGATGTGGCAGCATATCTTGAAAGCCTGTGAGGGGTGTAGAATATGGTTTGCAGCGAATGTGATACCTGTTGGCATTACGATTATGACGAGGAGTACGATGAGTACTATTGCATGATGGATCTGGACGAGGATGAGGTGTACCGCATTTTATCCTCCAAAAACGACCATTGTCCGTACTACAGACAGGGTGACGACTACACCCTGGCAAGGAGACAGTAACATGAGGAAAACGCTTGTAGCGGTGCTGGCTCTGCTGCTGCTTCTGGCAGGCTGCAAAGGCAGTGATGCGCCTGAAACAACGGAAAATTCCACAGCTGCGGAGACAGTGCCCCAGGGCATTTATATTGCCGACAGTGATATTGAGCAGCAGACGCAGGGTGCTGTCCGGGCGTATCAGTTGGAGGCTGACAGCTACAGCTGGCTTGCCGCCATCGGCGATAAGCTGCTGCTTGCCCGAGGGGATAGCGGGACAGAGCTGACATTGTTGACCGGTGACACCTGCATACCTGCAAAAACGGAGCTTGCCACAGACCTGACGGCGCAGGAGGCTTGTTTCCGGGCGACCTACAGCGGCTTTGTCTACTACAATCCGGATACCCGCGAGGCGGTGTATCTTGATCCGCAGCTGCAGCAGGTCAATGCTGTTCGTCTGCCGGAGGAAATGCAGGACAAGCCGGTATTTTCCCCGGACGGTAGCCAGATATTTTACTGCACAGATCGGGAGATCCGGGTGCTGGAGGTGGAAATGAATATCTCCCGCCTGATCAGATCCCACAATTGCGCAAGTCAGCAGCTTATGGGCTGCTATTTTGAAGGGAAGGTCCTGTGCTGTCGGGTGGTGGACGAAGAGGAAAATACCAGTGTACTTTATCTGTCTGCGGAAACAGGACAGACCCTATCCACAGACAGCGCCATGACCGCGCTGTACAGCTATGAAAATGACTACCTTGCCCTGCGCATGGACGGCAGTGTACGGCAGCGGATATTCGGCAATCTGGATACTGCGCCCCAGCAGCTGAACACGGACAGCAGCTTCGTGGCAGCAGCACTGGAGCTGGGGGGCGCGGTGTGCTACGGCACAGCGGAGAATGGCGACCTGCACCTGGATTTCTATGACCTTGCAGCAGGACGCAGGTCCGCTGCCATCGATCTGCCTGGCGTGGGAATGCCCCAGTCTATTTTGGCAGACCGGTGGACCGGCTGCCTGTGGCTTCTGACCGACGGCAATACCCTTCTGCGCTGGGATGTAAAGGCATCCGCGCTGGCAGAGGAAACAGTGTGTACAAGCCCTGTCTATACTGCTGCAGCACCGGATGAAGCGGGGCTTGAAGCTTGTGAGCAGCGGGTCTCCCAGATGAACAGCACTTACGGTGTGCGTATCCGCATCTGGCAGACGGCTGTGAAATACCCCGGTGAATATAACCTTGAGCCGGAGCATCAGACCGCTGCCATCAACAGTGTTCTTGACGAGCTGGAAACGGTTTTGCAGGAATTTCCCAAAAAGTTCCTTTACAAAAGCGTCAGCAGTACCATAAGAATTTGCATTGTGCGCACGGTGGACGGGCGGATCGAAGCGACCCAATACTGGGACGGCGGAGATGCTTTCATTATTCTGCCTGTGGGCGTGGATGTCCGAGAGTCGATGATACAGGCGCTGGGCTATGTGGTGGATAGTCATGTGCTGGGTAACAGCGCTAAGTATGATTACTGGAATACGCTGAACCCGGAGGGCTTTATCTACGGCGCAGAACCGGAGGAGGCATATCTGACAGGGGATACGAGAGCTTTTGTGGACAGGGAATCCACGGTGTCGTCCACAGAGGACCGCAGCCGCATTTTCTGGCAGGCGATGCAGCCGGACAATGCCCAGCTGTTTGCCTCTGAGATCATGCAGGAGAAGCTGCTGCTGCTTTGTCAGGGAATCCGGGATGCCTGGAATCTTGAACAGAAAACGGAGATTTACCCCTGGGAGCAGTATCTCAGCCAATCTATTGCTTATGTAGAACCGTAAAATAATATCGCCCGGAAGACGACCGTCTTCCGGGCGATGCTTTTTTTAATCCTCGTCAGAGCAGAGCCACTCCATAGTCACGCCCAGCGCTTTTGCAAGCATTCTCAGCTCAGCATCACATACATGCCGTTGGTTTTTCTCGATTCGGGAAATGATCAGCGGCGTGATCTCCATGCCCAACAGATTGATCTCGCGGGCAAGGTCCTCCTGCGTCATAGGCGGTTTCTGCATAGCCCGTCCAAGGCGCACCTTCGCACCGCAAATATTTCCTTGAATTAAAAAGTTCTTTCCCATTGGCATACCTCGATAATATCTTTTTATGATATTAAATATCTTTTATGTTGATTTTATCGAATTATTTGCTACAATGGAGAATGTAAATGAAACTTTCTGTCATTTACAGATAATAATTATAGAATCGGGGTAAAAATATGGTATATACACCGGATGAAAAGAAAAGAATGGATAACGCCCTGGCTGCCTTTGCGGATTATACAGCAAGCCATACCGATTTTGATATTGCCTATTCGGACAAATCCGGCTATGTTCGGCTGATCACCGCAGCGTGCGCAGATCGCTTTTTCTTTCCAATAGGCAGCTTTGCCGAGCTGGTGGATATGTTCTGCATGGAGCTTGTCTCCGAGGCGGTGGAGGCACAGATAAACGCAAATCCGCAGTTAGAGAACCGGGATGTGGATTATGACAGCATTCGCCGCCGTATACAGGGCTATATAGACACGATGGAGAAAGCATATCAGCCTCAGGCGGCGCAGGTGGCGGATATGCATATTTTTAAGAGAAGAATGAGCCCGTATCTTCCGTAACAAAACGACCTCTGTACCGACGGTACAGAGGTCGTCCGTTTTATAGGAGCTTACTTCAAAGCTTCTTCCACAGCAACAGCCACGGAGACGGTCATACCGACCATGGGGTTGTTACCAGCGCCCAGGAAGCCCATCATTTCCACGTGGGCAGGGACGGAGGAGGAGCCGGCAAACTGCGCGTCACCGTGCATACGGCCCATGGTGTCGGTCATGCCGTAGGAAGCAGGACCTGCAGCCATGTTGTCCGGGTGCAGGGTACGGCCTGTGCCGCCGCCGGAAGCAACGGAGAAGTACTT
>JAZSHB010000082.1:0-7332 GCA_045533015.1 Faecousia sp. | reverse complement strand
ACCGCGACGCTTATCACGACGGGCGCTGGACACTTTACACTTAGGGACAGCCATGGATGACACCTCCTTGGTCAAACTGCTGGGGCAGCATTTGTTTACTTACTTATCAAGCAGCTGCCGTAAAGCAGCAAAACGGGGATCGACCTCTTTCTGGCAACCACAGGGACCGTCATTCAGGTTCTTGCCACATTTGCAGCAAATTCCCTGACAATCCGGCTTGCACAGCAGCTTGGAATCCATGTTCAGCACGAACACCGTTCGTACGATCTCGTCCAAATCTGCGGCATCTGCCTCCAGAGGAAATACCCATTCATCCTCGCTGCCTTCGTTGGACAGTTCTTCGACCAGTACCACATCGATGGGCATTTCCACATCCTGGGTAAAGTCTGCAGCGCAGCGGTCGCACACACCGTGCAGGCGTGTGGTGATCGTACCCTTCATCACCAGAACATCCGCGGTGTTTCTCACCGTGCCGCTGGCATGGACAGGCTCACTGACCGGATAGCTTGTACCAAACTGAAGATCGCTCAGATCCACACTCTCTGAAAAGGCAACAGAAGCGCCGGGGCAATGGATGACATCTTTCAGACCCAGTCGCATAGTATCCCCCTCTTCATAGTCGTGCCTAGATATTATATAGGCTTTTCCCTCATTTGTCAAATGTTATTTTTACAAAAAATCAGCTGTTTTTCATTCCTTTTTCGGAGGCTGTTCTATTTGTCCTTCCCGGGACATACCCTATGGTAGACCGTGGCAGGAGCTTCCCTTCCTGCCGGATAAGGAGGCTGGCTATGGAAACTATTTACGCAGACATTGCCGCACGAACCGGCGGTAATATCTATATCGGCGTGGTAGGACCGGTGCGCACCGGCAAATCCACGCTGATCAAACGAATCATGGAGCAGATAGTCATTCCCAACATTGAAGACCCCTTCCGTGCAGAACGGGCAAAAGACGAACTGCCCCAAAGTGGCTCAGGCAAGACGATCATGACAAGTGAGCCAAAATTTGTTCCGGAGGAGGCTGTGGAGATCTCCCCCGACGGCACCGCCCTGCTCCGGGTACGGATGATCGACACGGTAGGATATATGGTGGACGGTGCCGTCGGCGCTGAGGAAGACGGCAACCCCCGGATGGTAACGACCCCTTGGTACGACCACGAGATTCCTATGACCGACGCAGCAGAGCTGGGAACAAAAAAAGTGATGGATGAGCACTGCTCCATCGGTCTGGTAGTCACCACCGATGGCACAATTACAGACATACCCCGAAGCGATTACATTGCCGCCGAGAAGCGCGCTATCGCCGATATGCAAGCTACCGGAAAACCCTTTCTGGTGATCATCAACAGCAGTCAGCCCAACAGCGAGGCTGCCAAAACGGTTCGGCAGCAGTTATATGACCAGCACGGCGTGCGGGCTGCCATCGCGGACTGTCAGACCTTGGATACCGATGCTATTTGCCTGCTTCTGCAGCAGCTTTTATACACCTTCCCCATGCAGGAGCTGCAGGTACACCTCCCCCGGTGGATGGATGCCTTAGAGCCGGAGCACCCTGTAAAAGCCGCCCTTTATGACGCGTTGATACAGCGAGCAGGCGAGATATCCTCCCTTGCCCAAGCAGAAACATCCCTGTCACAGCTGCGGGAATTGGAGCAGGTCCTTGACTTTACCATCCGACACATCGACCTGGGCAGCGGTACTGTTGTGTGCGCACTGGGCTTCCCTGAAGCACTGTTTTATGAGATCCTGAGCAGCAAAGCAGGAATGACCATAGAAAACGATGCACAGCTGTTGGCGCTGCTGACACAGCTGTCCACCGTCAAACAGGAATACGACAAAATCTCCGACGCTCTCTCCTCTGTTAAGGCGACCGGTTACGGCATCGTTATGCCAACCGCTGATGAGATGAAGCTGGAAACACCGGAGCTGCTGCGCAAAAACGGTTCGTTCGGTGTCAATCTGCGCGCCAGCGCACCCTCTATCCATATGATTCGGGTGGATATCGACACACAGATCAGTCCGATGGTTGGCGACGAAAAGCAATCCCAGGATCTGATCAACTACCTGTCCGGAGAAGCACCGGAAAAGCTCTGGGAAAGTAACATTTTCGGAAAATCCGTATACGCTCTGATCCAGGAGGGACTGACCTCCAAGCTGGTCCGCACTCCCGGTGAGGTCCGGGACAAATTCCGCGGAAGCCTGACCCGTATCGTCAACGAAGGCGCCGCCGGACTGATCTGCCTGATATTGTGACAAAAAACTGAGCCGCACCCGCGGCTCAGTTTTTTCAATAAAAAGTTGCAAAATCCTTTACCCTCCGGAAATAATGTGGTAAAATATAAAATAAGTATCTTTCAGGGGGATCATCATGAAGCTGACCCGAACCAAAACGATCAATTGGAATTTCACGGCACTTGCTTTTCTGGTGCCGTTTCTTGGCATGTGCGCTGTGATGCTCATCCGGGGCTTTGAGCCCTTTGGCGATGTATCTATGCTTTATTCGGATATGTACCACCAGTATTATCCCTTCTTCGTGGACTTCCGCAAGGCATTGCTAAGCGGCGACAGCCTTCTGTACAGCTGGAGCATCGGCATGGGTATGGACTATCTGGGGCTGATCTCTTACTATCTGGCATCGCCCCTGAATCTGCTCAGCATTCTGGTTCCGGAAAGTCTTCTTTTAGAGTATTTTTCCTTGCTCATGCCCATCAAGTTGGGTTTTGCGGGTTTGTTTTTCGCTGTTTTCCTGAAAAAGCTATTTGGAAAAAGCGATCTGTCCATCACTTTGTTTGGCAGCTTTTACGCCCTCTGCGCCTGGGCAATGGGATATCAGTGGAATATCATGTGGCTGGACACCTTCGCCCTGCTTCCGCTTGTTGCTCTGGGAACCGTTTCTGTGCTGCGTGACCGAAAATTCATTCTGTATACCTTAACGCTGTTTTTATCAGTCTTCACCAACTATTATATTGGTCTTTTTACCTGTATATTTGTCGCGTTGGTGTTTGTGTGCTATGAGATCTGTCGGTGGAGTGGTTTTAAGATATTTTTTGCCGATCTGGGCTGGATTGCCCTGTATTCCGTTCTCGCCATCGGCATGACCGCCATTTTAGAATTACCAGCCTTTGCTGCGCTGCAATCCACCCAATCAAGTGTCAACAAATTCCCCCACGGTTTTCAGTTAAATATTACGGACAAGGACACATGGCTGGGGCTTCTGGATGCCATGCGTCAGGTCGCCGGTAACATGAATGGCGGTTTGAAGCAAAGCTTTAAGGAAGGACTTCCCAACCTGTACTGCGGTATTGGTACAACTGTATTTGCCTTTCTGTTTCTCACCTGTAAGCAGGTGAAACTGCGGGACAAGCTTTGCAGCGTCTTTTTACTGCTATTTTTCAATGTCAGCTTTATCATCCGGCAGCTGGACTATATTTGGCACGGCTTCCATTTTACCAACATGATCCCCTACCGGTTCAGCTTCCTGTACAGCTTTGTGATGCTCTATATGGCATATCGGGCGTATTTACTGCGTAAGCGCTTCCGCCTCTGGCAGGTCATTACTGCAAGCTTCCTTGCTGTGGGTATCATGCTGTGTTCAGACAGTCTTACCGATGTAACCTACCTTTCCTACAACGCTGTATTCCTGCTGCTGTATATTACCGTTCTGGTCTACACATATGCCGGGAACCGTCCTGCGAAGAACGCCTCCTTGGAAGAAAAACGCAGCTATGTGGAAACGCGTAAGTACAAGCAGCGTTTAGGTTGCTGGATCTTGTCCGGCATTGCAGCAATGGAGCTCGTTTTGAACCTTGTAAACTTCGGCATCAACTTCACCGGCACCACCGTCACGAACTATCCTAAAGGAACTGGCTACACGAAAACACTTCTGGCGTATATGCAAGAGCGTGAGGAAGGCAATTTATTCTACCGGACAGAGACCACCCATTCCCAGACTCTCAACGACGGTGCCCTCAACGGCTATCACGGCATCTCCGCCTTTACCAGCTCCGCCAATGTAAAGGTAACGGAATTTATGCAGGCGCTGGGCTACGGTGCTAAAAACACCTACAACCGGTACTGTTTCGAAGAAAGCTCCCCTGTTTCCAATCTTTTCCTTAACCTCAAGTATATGCTCGAGCGTGATGACAAGGTGGAGGAAAATTTCTATTTTGATGATGTCCATGCCTACGGAAAGGTGCATCTGCTGGAAAACACAGCATATCTGCCCCTCGGCTTTCTAACCGAGAAAGCGCTGACAGATGTGGACTTTTCCTCGGGTGCTGACACCTTTGATTTCCAAAACCAGCTCTTCAGTGCTGCCACCGGTCTTAATAATGCGGTCTGGAGCTTGATCGACGGCAAAAACCTGTCCATTTCCGGTACAGCCGTCACCCTCAACACCCAAAATCAAAAAGGGTATTGTTCTTACACCACCGCCCAGGACACCGGTGGTACGGTTGTTTATAAATATATTGCAGACAAGTCCGGTTTTGTGTGCATCGACCTTGATTTATCAAAAAAGAATGCTTTCTCCGTATGGAAAAACGGCACAGAGCTATACAACGAAACCTACAGCCTCCCCCAGTGCATAGCAGTCAGTGAGGTGCAGGACGGTGATGTGATCGAAATACACCTGACCTGCAAAGCAGATGAAAAGGGCACGATCACAATACAGGCTGGCATTTTGAATGAAGCTCTTTTCTGGGACGGTTATGATATTCTCTCAGCCTCCGTCCTGGACCTGTCCGTCTTCAAGAACACACTCGTGGAAGGCACGATCACCTGTGACCGGGACGGTCTGCTATACACCTCCATTCCGCAGGACGGCAATTGGTCCGCTTATGTAGACGGAATAGCCACCGAGATCGTCTTGATCGGAGATGCTATGATCGGCATTCGGCTGACTGCAGGAGCCCATGCCGTTCGCTTTTCCTATCACAACGCCGCGTTTTCTCTGGGCTGGAAGCTCAGCCTTGCCTGTGGTATCGTATTTACAGGTCTTTGTCTAAGCATCTATCTTCCAAATAAGAAAAAAGGGAAATATGAAAAATAAGTAAGCGCGTGTTAACGGCTTATGCTTTTATCAGACCGATATAGAAAGAAGGTTCTGCGATGACACCGCTGTCACAAACGATTCTGGACAGTTATCAGGTGCGAAAAACACGAAAGCAAAAGGACGCGTTTATCGCCCTGATGCAAAGAAATTTTCCTCATATGCAGATACAGGAGGGCGGTTTTCCCAAGTGCCGAAATCTGATCATTGGGGACATTCAGAACGCAAAGGTTATTCTAACCGCCCATTATGACACTTGTGCCCAGCTTCCTTTTCCAAATTTCATTACACCTAAAAATCCGCTATTATCTGTTTTATATAGCCTGCTAATGATTATCCCCATGTTTATAGTGATTTATATTATAAATATCTTAGTTGGGCTATTTTCAGATAATTACTGGCTGCATTACTGGTTGTCGCTGGTTTCCTATCTGGGAATCCTAATATTATTGTTTGCCGGTCCCGCAAACAAACACACTGCAAACGATAACACCTCCGGTGTCATCGTTCTTTGTGAACTGTTGGGCACTTTGAACGCTGCAGAGCGCGCAAAGGCTGCATTCGTTTTCTTCGACCACGAGGAGACTGGACTGGTCGGTTCTTCCCTTTTCCGTTCCAGGTACAAACAAGCTGCGAAGGACAAGCTGCTTATCAATTTTGACTGTGTATCCGACGGGGACAACATTTTAGTCTCTGCGTCAAAAGCTGCTCGAAGAGACTGTGCCGCCCTGCTCAAGCACAGCTTTTTACCAAGCGAAACAAAGTCCATTCTGTTTACAAACGCAGAAAAAACATATTACCCCTCGGATCAGATCAGCTTCAAAAAGGCTGTCGCGATCGCAGCATTAAAGCACAAGCGCTTTTTAGGGTACTACATGGACAGAATCCACACCCATAGAGATACTGTTTTTGAGAAAGAAAACATTAAACTTCTGTGCGATAGTATTCTGCGGTTGCTAACGCAGCTTTAGGGATAATTGGTAACTGCTTGAAATGTGCTTTTTCCTATGCTATAATGCATCTATATATTACCAGGAGGGATATCATGCTAAAAAGAATCATCTGCTTATTGCTTGCTACTACCATGGTCTGCTCTTTGCTGTGCGCCTGCGGAAACCAAAACAACGCTGACCAAACAAAGGAGACAGAACAGCCCTTGAATATTATGCAAAAATCTGATCCCGAGCAGGACGACGAACTGAATGTGCTAATGATCGGCAACTCCTTCTGCTACTACTTTGTAGAGGAGCTATACGGTCTCCTTGCCGCTGCCGGCTACAATAATGTAAACATCTGTAATGTTTATTACTCTGGCTGCACGCTGGAGCAGCATTGGACATGGAAGCAAAACAACACTGCCAATTATGAATACTTCACTACCAATGAAACCGGACGAAACGGCATGGAAGGTACCAATCTAGAATACTGCCTGAAGCAGCGAAATTGGGACATTATCAGCCTGCAGGAGGCAAGTGCTAAAGCCATTGCCAGTGGGGCAGATCATCTTACACTGACAGAAACTTACCTCACCGATCTCTGGGGTTATATTAAGGAGCAATTCCCCCAGTCACGGCACTTCTGGCATCATACCTGGAGCCGTCAGATTGGTTATAATCGTAACGCAGAAGTAATGGAAACTCCCGCACAGCAAGAAACCCATAACACGAACACCCGTGCATACGCCCTGGCCGTCTGCAATAAGTACCAGTTGGAGCGTGTCCCCTCCGGTGACGCATGGCAGATCGTCCGTCAGGGTGGTTATGATAACCTCTGCGCACGGCTGTCCGTTAATAACGGCGAGGGTGATTATTACCACGATGGCGACATTGGCGGCGGTCAGTATCTGAATGCCTGTGTCTGGTTTGAGGCGATCACAGGCGAGAGCTGCGTTGGCAATACATACAAGCCGGATTATGCCCTGGACGAATCCCTGATCCCTACGCTGCAGGAAGCTGCACACAAGGCGATCGAACAGCTCAGCGCCGAATAACATTATTAACAACACACGGACCGCATCTATGGATGCGGTCCAAACTTTATTAATCGCCTTGAATATAGACAAGCCCTCCACATTCCTGTGGAGGGCTTGTTGTGCAAAGAAAAAAGCCCCAACCTTATGGTTGAGGCTTTGTGTTGGCATTACCTATCTTCCCGGGGAAGCGATCCAAGCGCTGCCTGTGGCAGATGAAGCGAGGTGAGCGCGTGGCAGCGGTCGATAAAATCGAGGAACAGCGTAAGCCCGAAGATTTTATCGGGCACCGCAACAGGCTGCCCGCCAAG
>JAZSHB010000068.1:0-4998 GCA_045533015.1 Faecousia sp. | reverse complement strand
GAGCAGCGCCCGGGAGCTTGATAAGGTCAATCGCACACCCTACGGCGTGACCAAGAGCGTCCAAGCGCCATATAGCACATTCCCGCCCCAGGAAATTTATCCTGGGGCGGGAATTGTATTATTGCTTTCTTTCCCGGTATTCCTATGGGGTCATTCCCATGATCTCCATGAAGGCGCGATTAAAGGAACGAATGGTGTCATATCCAACAGTCTGTGAAATCGCGGATATCTTCTTATCCGTATTTTTTAGCAGGTGGCAGGCTTCCTCTGTTCGCAGGGAATTAATGAAGGTGTTCAGTCGCATATTGATATGCTTATTTAGCGCGTGGGAAATATAGTATTTATTCAAGTGCAGAGCCTGGGCAAGCGTGTCTAAGGTCAGACGCTCAGTGTAGTGCTTGTTGCAGTAGTCAAGTATATTTTTTATGGTCTGATTCGATGTGTTTTGCACGGGTACCAGCGAGCATTGGGGCAACAGCCTTGTATAAGAAGCGCAATATAAGCGCATTGTGTTGCAGTACTCTATTCACCCTTTGCGTTGATAATGTGTTCCAGGAACTGCGCCTCCTCACTGCCGGGAGTGATGGGCAAGGGCTTGTTTACGAGTTCGTTGGTGTTGAAGGTTTCTTCCAGCGTCAAAAGAATGGATGCGGGAAACGCCAGAATAGAATACCGACCGGTTTGTGAGCTTGGATAGTAATGCACCTGATAGGGAAAGGCAAGGTAAACATCACCCTTGCGCAGCTCACAGGTGTTTCGGATTGCAACAGCACGCCCGCTGCCCTCATGCACATAGATCAGCTCGATCTCCTTGTGTAGATGCGGGACAGGAAAAAGATGGTGCGCATTTGCCAGATATATCAATGTCTGCTTTTGCTCGCAAGGAACAGCCATGTTGATCACCTTGCTTTGTTATTGAATAGCAGCAGGCAACTACATATTTGCCAATATGCTGTCAAGATCAGGAACGCTGGAGATACCACCGCTTTTTGTGGTGGAAAGACCGGCGCTTGTGCAGGCGAAACGAACGATCTGGTGAAGATCTTCTTCTGATAATGCTTCAGGTGCTTTGTTAAATTGCAGGAGCTTCCACACGGCACTGCCTCCGAAAATGTCACCGGCACCGGTCGTATCAATGACCTTGATTCCAGTCAGACTGGGAACATGACCCTGTGCGGTGGCGTTCTTAAAGAAGCAGCCGTTGGCACCGCAGGTGACGAACACCAGCTTTACACCGAAATTTTCGAGAATGTACGCAGCGCCGTCCTCTACGCCCAGACCAAACAGGAAGTCTACTTCCTCGTCGCTGATCTTTACCACATCCGCCTGCTGCAGACCCCAGATCAACTGCTGCTTTGCTGTTTCAAGGTCCTTCCACAGAGGCTTACGCAGATTGGGGTCGTAGGTGATGAACTTACCTTTGGACTTGGCATATGCTACCGCTTGATAGGTAGCAGAACGCGCAGGCTCGTCTGTGAGCGACAGCGTACCGAAATGGAAGACCCGTGCTTCGTCGATCAGCGAAAGCTTCAGTTCCTCAAAGGTGATGCAGGTGTCTGCGCCGGGCTTGCGGGAGAACGCAAACTGCCGGTCTCCGTGTTCGTCAAAGGTCACGAATGCCAGTGTGGTAAAGACATCGTCTGTTGATATCAGACCGGTGGTATCGATGCCGGCGTCTGCAAGGGTGTTGATTAGCAATTTACCAAAAGTATCTGTGCCAACCTTGCCCAGCAGTGCGGTCTTTGCGCCGAATTTGGTCAAAGCGGCGAGGGAAGTGTGCTGTTCTGTGCGCCCAAGCACTTCCAATTTGTTGATCCCAGGCTTTCTGTCACGGTAGAGGGTGACGAGCTGGTGGTGACCGCAGATGCCTATGCCAGACGCGTGGAGCTCATGGCAGGAGCAGATACAGTCCTGGAAGACAACTATTTTGATCTCAATGCCGGCATCCGCCGGGTAAAGATCCTCCGTGGCAGCTGTGATACAGCCACAGCCCGCAGCGTTTACGATATACGCTGATTTTAAGCGAACAAAATGCACGCACACGCGTGCCTGCATTTTTGCGTTTTCTATGGAAAAAGATATTTCATTTTCTGATATTTGTGGTATACTGTGTGTAAATATACTTGTAAGGGAGGGGAATGATTGTGGACTGTTTTTCGTTAGTGTCGCCATATCGACCGACAGGCGATCAGCCGGAAGCCATCGAAAAGCTGACAGCCGGTGTCAATAACGGACTGCGTGAACAGGTTTTGCTGGGTGTTACCGGCTCGGGCAAGACCTTCACCATGGCGAACATTATCGCCAATGTCAATAAGCCGACCCTTGTCCTGGCACACAATAAAACCCTCGCCGCCCAGCTTTGTTCGGAGTTCCGTGAGTTTTTCCCCAATAATGCTGTAGAATATTTTATTTCCTATTATGACTACTATCAGCCGGAGGCGTATATTGCCCATACAGACACATATATTGAAAAGGATTCCTCAGTCAATGAGGAGATCGACCGACTTCGCCACAGTGCCACCGCGGCGCTGTTTGAACGCCGGGATGTGATCGTAGTATCCTCGGTCAGCTGTCTGTACGGACTGGGTGACCCAATCGACTACAGAAGCATGGTGGTTTCCCTCCGGGTGGGACAGGAGCATCCACTGGACGGTGTTTTACAAAAGCTTACGCAAATCCGCTACGAGCGCAACGATATTGATTTTTCCCGTAACAAATTTCGCGTCCGGGGTGATACCCTTGAAGTGTATCCTGCCTACTGGTCCGGAAGGGCGGTCCGTGTGGAGTTTTTTGGGGATGAGGTGGACCGCATTTCTGAGATCAATGCGGTGACAGGCACAGTGGAGCGTTATGTTGACCATGTTGCGATCTATCCTGCCAGCCACTATGTAGCCTCCCGGGAGAAGCTGGAGAGGGCGATGCAGGAGATTCGCCAGGAATGTGATGCCCAGGTGGAATATTTCCGTTCTCAGGACAAGCTGCTGGAGGCACAGCGTATCGCACAGCGGACAAACTACGACCTGGAAATGCTGACAGAGATCGGATTTTGCACAGGAATCGAGAACTATTCCCGCGTCATCCAGGGCAGACAGCCCGGAACACCTCCTACAACGCTGCTGGATTATTTTCCGGAGGATTTTCTCCTGTTTGTAGATGAGAGCCATGTGACATTGCCCCAGTGCAGGGCTATGTACGCAGGTGACCGCAGCCGAAAGGATTCCCTGGTGAATTACGGCTTCCGGCTACCGTCGGCATACGACAACCGCCCGCTGAATTTCGCAGAATTTGACGAAAAGCTAAACCAGGTCATTTATGTTTCGGCAACCCCTGCTGCGTATGAGGTCACCCGGTCAGCGCAAACGGTGGAACAGGTGATACGCCCCACAGGGCTGCTGGACCCGATTATTGATGTTCGTCCTATTGCGGGACAAATCGACGATCTGCTTGGAGAGATCAATGCCAGAAGCGCCAGAGATGAACGGGTCCTGGTCACGACACTAACAAAGAAAATGGCTGAGGACCTGACGGCGTATCTTCAGAAGGCGGGTATCCGTGTTCGTTATATGCATTCGGACATCGGTGCCATGGAGCGCATGGAGATCATCCGGGACTTGCGTATGGCAAAATTCGATGTACTGATCGGAATCAACCTGCTCCGCGAGGGTCTGGATCTGCCAGAAGTCAGTCTGGTGGCGATTCTGGATGCGGATAAAGAGGGCTTTCTTCGCTCTGAGACCAGTCTTATCCAGACGATCGGTCGTGCGGCACGAAATGCGGACGGTCTGGTTATTATGTATGCCGATACGGTAACATCGTCCATGCGTGTCGCGATTGATGAAACGATGCGCCGTCGGCAGATACAGGCGGCATATAACGATGCCCATGGAATCGTGCCGAAGACGGTGGTCAAATCCGTCCGTGATCTGATCGAGATATCCTCCCCAACAGCAGAACGGAAGGGACGCACCGGGGTAAAGATGACCAGAGTGGAAAAGGAAAAAGAGATCGCCCGTCTGGAAAAGCAGATGAAGGAGGCGGCACGGATGATGGAATATGAATATGCAGCCGTGCTGCGCGATGAGATCATTGAACTGCGTGGAAGCGAATGACGGCGGTATAGTATATAACAGGTTTGTATATGAAAAATATACGAATATGTTAGGACTGATCATAAAAAAAGAAAAAAATTAATAAAAAGTATTGATTTTTATTTTTATATCTGCTATACTGTTTGCAGAATTATGGACATGGCGAAACCTGATGTGTTCTAGAAATACGATTTCTGCCGTAAAGGCTAGTGCAGAGTAATGATTTTGATTGAGGTGAACATAATGAAAGAGTTGTATATCGCTCCTGAGGTTGAACTTCTGTGCATGGTTTCCGCTGAGCAGATCGCAGAGACTGATTATACCATTCCGTTTAACGACTTTATGGGTGGCGGTGGCGGCGGTGGTCAGGACGAGGGTGTTCTTCCTTCCGATGGCGACGTTGATATCGATATCTAAATCTGTTATGACATTGGGGTCAGGCATATCGCCTGACCCCAACATTTATTATAGAACCGAAATAAACGATAAAGGCGAATCCATCTCCCAAGGGAAATGGGTTCGCATTTAACTTGTTATGGTGGAGGTGAGGGGAATCGATTTGCATTTTCGCTTTGCGAAAATAGGTGTGTGCCTCCGCAGGTGCGTCGGCAGCAACAGTCCACCGGACTGTTGCTTTTAGATAGGTTCGATTCCATGTTCCAGCAAGAATAAAAGCCACCCGAAGGTGGCTTTTACGATTGGTGGAGTCGATGATGTTAAAGACGAACTATTTATCTCTTTGAGAGAAACCTTTTTAGATTTGTTTTTGTAGTTGAATGTGATGATGAAATAATCATCGTAAAGATATATGGAGTTAACGAAGCTGTCAATCAGTTTTTGCCGATCTGACTGCACCGACATATCGAGCTTACGGTAGTTGTACAGCGCAAATAAGAGCTGTTCTTTTGGA